>JADKCL010000026.1 GCA_016718825.1 Bacteroidota bacterium
GCGCCTTTGCCCAATCCTCCGTCTTCATCCGCAACAATTCTTGGCTGGATTTCGACATCAAACTGGTCCAAAACGGCTCCCATAGCCCCAATGCGCAGCAATACAACCACAACACGACCTTGCTTGCCAATTGGATCGAAGACACCGAGGTGTTCAATACCATGCGCGATTCCACCGTCGTTCCCATCGGGGATTCCGTGATCTACAGCTTGGCACTTTCCCACGGCTTGGATACCGTTTGGTTCGATCTCCGCATGCAACGCAGCGGACCGCTGACCACCGTTGCTTCCCGTCTACATGGCGACACCTTCGATACCGGATACAACGCCGACGGCAGCTTCCATCTGGGCATCGTGACCATCGCCGGGCGCACCTTGACCTTTCAGTACAAGGCCGACAACGACGATACACAGCAGAGCATGGACATTCGCCTAGCTATCCATGAATCGCCCATCTATGCAATTGATTCGGCAGACTTCTCCAATCCCAATGTGCTGAATGTCATGGCCTACAACATACAGATGCTGCCCTTGGGCGTCGTCGGGATGCCGCAAGCCGATGACCGTGCTGATTTGTTGCCCGCCCAATTTTCCCCTTGGCAAGACGTCGTGATCTTCGAAGAGGCATTCGATCCGCTTCCGAGGCTGCAAAACCTTGAACCCGCCATGTTGGCCGCCGGATACGCCCACAATTCCGGGATTCTGAACGACTATTTCCCCTTCAACGGCGGCGTTATCATCTTCAGCAAATGGCCCATCGAAGCCACCGATCAGTATGATTTCGAATTGTGTGGCCCGAGTTCGCAGGATTGCCTTGCCAACAAAGGCATCAAATACGCCCGCATCAACAAGCTCGGCAAATACTACAATGTCTTCGGCACCCACTTCGACGCCGGCAGTGACGCCCCTGATCTCGAAGCCAAAAACCTGCAATACACCGAGATGAAGAACTTTATCGCCGCCCAGAACATCCCGCAGCACGAGGCCGTGATCTGGGGAGGCGACCTCAATACCGACGCCAACAACAGCCACAACCTGTATTACAACATGCTGGATTCGATCGACATTGTGGTTCCGGATTACAGCGGTTTCTTCGAATCCAATTTTGGACGCGACACCGGAGACGTCATCGACCACGTATTCACTGATCCCCGCTACCTGCTCCCTTTGGAAGGCCAAGTGTTCATTACCACCTTTCGCAGTCTTTCCTCCGTTTTATGGGATCTCAGCGAATTCAGCGACCACCGTTCCGCCATTGCAAGGTTCAGATTCCCTGATTTGAGCGTCACAGGAGGGGATCAAGTGCTTTGTCCCGGCGAATCACTTTCCTTCTCAAGTACCGCCGACATTCCCGTACAGCGAATTTGGTACCACAATGGCCTGCCGATGGCGGGCGTCGTCGGTCCGGGAATCGCAATCAACGCCACAACCTTGTCCGACTCCGGATTGTATGAGCTGGAAATGCGTTATGCCCAAACCTACGGCACAGGACAGGGCCCCATTGACCTGTTGCTGTATCCCAATGGTCCCGTCACCCGCACCGCCAACATCCGCATGCGCGCCGGACTGGCAGACGTGAGCTTGGCCAATTGTCCGATCGCCGCACCCGATCCCGCCCTGAAGACCCTGCAAGTGTTTCCCAATCCGGCAAATACGCAGTTGCACCTCCAAAGGGAAAGCCAAGTTCCGTTGGTTTGGGAGCTGAAAGATCTCCGCGGAATCAACCTTCAAAAGGACGTTTGGAGTGCCCAATCCCTCACGATTGACCTCACCCAATTGCCCCAAGGCATTTACATCTTGCATCTCACCGGAAAAAACGGAACAGCTCACCACGAAAAGATCATGGTAGCGCGTTAGGTTTCTACCCTTAAAAGGTTGTCAATTCCCCCATTGCGGCTAAGCTACCATAGCGCAGCAGCAGCGGGAATTTCAATCCTCCTGCCCCTGCAAAGCAAAACCCAAAGCAGACAAAATGAAATATCCGCTGTCTCCACACTCGACAATTCACTCTCAACTCTCAACTCTCAACTCTCAACTCTCAACTCTCAACTCTCAACTCTCAATTCTCAATTCTCAATTCTCAATTCTCAATTCCCAATTCCCCATTCTCTCCAAGTTGATAATTTGCACACTTTTGTACCACTTTTTCCGAAAATTCCTGCAATATTAGCGGACTTACTGCGCTGAATCATCATTGATTCTGAACGCAGAAGCAAAAGTTGCATGAAGAAAGTTTACCCTCTACTTCTGATCATGTCATTTTTGAGCGTAGCCTTTGCCGGATATGGGCAGGGGACTTTACGTGGAAAAGTGACCGACAAGGCCACCGGCGAAGCGCTTGCAGGAGCCAAAGTTTTCCTTCAAGGCGGCGCAGCAGGCGGTTTGGCCGACGATGAAGGCAACTTCGAATTCCAGGTCCCGCAGGCCCCGCCGTTTCAGGTGATCGTCACATTCATGTCCTACGATACCCTCCGCACCGAGGTCACCGACCTCAACAAACCCCTCAAATTGGGCATGGACGAAAAAACCGTGCAGGTGCAGGCCGTCGAAATCATCGGCCGCAACATCTCTGAAAAAGAAGCCGAAAATCCGCTGACGGTCGAAAGCATGGGCGCCATCGCCATCAAGGAAGTCGCCGGTGCTGACTTCTACGCCTCCCTCGGCAACATGAAAGGCGTGGACCTCACATCCGCCAGCCTCGGATTCAAAATCATCAACACCCGCGGATTCAACAGCACTTCGCCTGTCAGGTCCCTTCAAATCATCGACGGTGTAGACAACCAAGCACCCGGCCTGAACTTCTCCCTCGGCAACTTCCTGGGTTCCTCCGAATTGGATGTGCAGAAAGTAGACCTCGTAGTTGGCGCAAGCTCAGCTTATTACGGACCGAATGCATTCAACGGCGTCATCAGCATGACCACCAAGAATCCATTCATCCACCAAGGCTTGAGCATACAAGGCAGGGTAGGGGAACGCAATTTGGCCGAAGTTGCCCTGCGTTATGCCAAAGCCTTCAAAAACAAAAACGACGAAGATGTCTTCGCCTTCAAGATCAACGGTGCCTTCATGCGGGCCAATGATTGGAATGCCACCAACATCGACCCGACACAACAAAGCCTCGTCGGCGTCGACAATCCCGGCGGCTACGACAAAGTCAATACCTATGGGGATGAAAACCTCACCTCGGGCATCAACTACGCCCTCGACAATTCCAGCAAACGCGCCTACCCCGGCTTGGGTATCTGGCACAGAGACGGTTACAAGGAATCAGACGTTGTCAATTACAATACTTACAATGTCAAACTGGGTGGCGCACTCCATTTCAAAGTCCTCAAAGGCGCCGAACTCATCGCAGGCTCCAACTTCGGTACAGGAACCACAGTGTATCAAGGCGACAACCGTTACAGCCTCAAAGACATTCTCTTTTTCCAGCACAAACTCGAACTCAAAAAGGAAGACAAAGGCTTTATTCGCAGCTACTTTACCCATGAGGATGCCGGAAAGAGCTACGATGCAGTCTTTACGGCGTTTATGATCCAGGACGCCGCCAAAAACACCAACGAATGGAGCAACGATTACCGCAACTACTGGGCCACGCGCGTCACCACGCGGGCGCAGGCTTTGCCAGGTTACCCGCAATTTACCCAGCCAAACCGTCCTTGGGACGATGAATACTTGCAACTCGACTCTGTGATGGCCGCCAACCAAGACTCCTTGGTCGTTTGGCATCAACAGGCACGCGACTTTGCCAATTCTGCGAATCTGACCGACGGTACCTTGGACCGTTTCGAGCCGGGCACTGCCGCTTTTGACTCCGTTTTGGCGGATGTGACAAGCCGCACAGCCTTCACGGAAGGGGGAACAAGATTCTTTGACCGGTCCAAACTATGGCACCTCCAAGGCGAATACAAATTCACCCCCAGCTTCATGGACATCGTCGTCGGGGGCAACGTTCGCGTTTATTTGCCCTACTCCGAAGGCACCATCTTCAGCGATACCAATGGCGTGCGCATCATCAACAAGGAAGCAGGCATCTACGCAGGATTGGAAAAGCGGATCATGAACAACCGCATGAAGCTCAATGCAACCTGCCGACTTGACAAGAACCAGAATTTCAACTTCTTGGTGTCGCCAGCGGTCTCGGCCGTGTACAACATCAACGCAGACAATATCCTGCGTTTGGCCCTGAATTCCGCCATTCGCAACCCGAGTTTGTCGGAGCAATATCTGTATTACAATGTCGGTCGCGCTTTGTTGGTGGGCAACGTCGAAGGCAGGGATTCCTTGGTCACTTTGGAATCCCTCAACAACTTCTTCGACTCTCAAAACCCGGATACCCTCAGCTATTTCAACGTCGCTGCCATTCGTCCAGAGAAGGTTAAAAGCGCTGAAATCGGCTACCGCGGCACGATCGGCGAACATTTATTCATCGACGCGAGCTATTATTTCAGCCTTTACCAGGACTTTATTGGTTATAAAGTGGGCGCCGATATCTCAGTCGATCAATTTAACCTCGCGACGGTCAAGCGCATCTACCGCGTCGCTGCCAATTCCGATAACCTTGTCACCACTCAGGGATTCTCCGCAGGGGCCAACTACTATTTCAAAAAGTACTACATGGTCAATGCCAATTACTCCTGGAACAAGCTCAACAAATTGACCGTGGATGACCCGATCATCCCTGCCTTTAATACTCCCGAGCACAAGTTCAACATCGGCTTTGGCGGCCGGAATATTCCCGTTACACTCGGCGAAAAGACCATTCGGAACTTGGGCTTCAACACCAACTTCAAATGGGTACAAGGCTTTCAATTCGAAGGTTCGCCCCAATTCACCGGCTTTGTTCCCACCTATTGGTTGTTTGACGGTCAAATCAACAAGAAGGTGGAGAAGATCCACACCACTTTCAAGCTGGGTGCAAGCAACGTCCTGAACAAGCAGGCGCTGCAAGTATTTGGCGGCCCTTACGTCGGTCGGATGGCTTATTTCCAGGTGCTTGTGGAGTTAGATAAATTGTAAATCATTGATTTTTAATATTGTTTATCCAAGTTTTTTAGAATCAAATTTGATGAGTATGAAGAAATTACTACTGTTTACAGCGTTTCTAGCGCTGATGGTGGCGGCCGTACCGGCCAATGCCCAACGTTACCTGTCCGAGATTTTCTCGTCGATCACGGTGAACCAGAACATTCAATACGCGACCAACATCACGGTGATCACCGGCTCGCCCGGTTTGGACACTTTGACCTATGACGTTTATCACCCGATGGGGGATACCCTTGCCGAGCGTCCAGTCGTGATCGTTGCCCACACCGGCATCTTCTTGCCTTCTCCACAAAATGGTCAGGCTACCGGCAGCAAGAGAGACTCTGCAGTCGTTGACATGTGCCGCAAGCTTGCCAAAAGAGGATTTGTGGCAATTGCCATGGACTACCGTTTTGGCTGGAACCCACTAGGTTCGACACAGGACATCCGCACAGGTACCTTGTTGAATGCTGCTTACCGTGGCATCCAAGACGCACGTACCCTCGTGCGTTACCTGCGTAATGACTATGCCAACGGCAATCAGCATGCCATCAATCCAAACAGGATAGTGGTCGGCGGTATGGGTACCGGTGGTTATATCTCCTTGGGTGCTGCCTACCTGGACAGCTACGACGAGATCAACCTGAGCAAATTCCTCGACGGAAACGGCGACTCTTATGTCGATACTTCATTGTCAGGCGACGTCGAAGGCAAATGGTCACGCGCACTCAACGTGAGCAACTACCCTAACGAAAGCTCTACCATCCAGTTTGCATTCAACATGGGCGGTGCAGTTGGTGACTCTACCTGGATCGAAGCTGGCGAAGTTCCTTCTGCTGGTGTACACGTGACGAGCGATCCATTTGCTCCTTACGATTACGGCGCAGTTATCGTGCCTACCACAGGTCAGTTTGTGGTGAACGTGAGCGGCACCAAAGGCGTTCAGCGTTATGCTACTTCATTGGCTGTCAATGCATCCTACGACACTTACACCTACGTGGATCCAACCTCCGTGCAAGCTGCAACCGTCAACGGTGGCTTGAATGGTCTGTTCCCTTTCTTCCGTCCATCCATGGAGTCGGCACCTTGGGAATATTGGGATAGCACGTATTGGAAAAATGTTCCCCACCCAACCTTGGGCAACTTCCACCTCGCAGGTTTGGCAACCAATCCTGACATGGGCCGTGCTAAGTCATTGGCTTACATTGACTCGACGTTGAACTTCGTAGTGCCACGTATCGTTTGCGCATTGGGTATGCCAGGTTGCACCGGTGCTACCACCGGCAACGTAGAGAACATCAGCGCAAGCGAAGTGTCTGTATTCCCTAACCCTTCTGCCAGCTTTGTCAATATCCGCACCAACGACGCCGGCAACCAATTGGTCGCCATCACCGTGACCGACCTCAATGGCCGTCAAGTGAAAGTCGCTGCTGATCTGAAAAGCAACAGCTATCAGTTGGACCATGCAGACCTCACAGCAGGGATGTATTTCCTCACCGTTCAGACCCGCAAGGGTGTGATGACGCAGAAAGTGCTTTTCAACTAAGCAAGTTCTAATCAAGAATATGCGGCGTTTTCCTTGATTGGAAGACGCCGCATTCTTTTTGTTATCATATCGTTTGTAAATTGCCTTCGATTCCATTCACCCTTTTTCAAAATCGAAACGTTGCTATGAGAAATTTTCGAAGGATTTCGTTGACTGCGGCCACCTTGCTCTTCCTTGGATGGATGGGCACTGCCTCGGGCCAAGTCTACCTCAACTATGCGGTCAATCAGCCGGCTCCGCTTGAAGCCGAAGCGGGCCAAGACCAACTGATTTGCCCAGGCGATCCTGCCACATTGGGAGACAATCCTGCTGCGGTTGGCGGCTATGGTGGCTATTCCTACCAATGGGCACCTGCCCTTAACCTCACCAATCCGACCGTGTCCAACCCGATTGCGACCCCAACGCAAAACACCGATTATGTGCTGATGCTCACCGACTCCTTGGGCTGTACCGCCTACGATACCATCAGCATCGCCATCGATACCTGCATCGGCATCTCGGGAATGGCCGGCGTAAATGCATTCGAAGTATTCCCCAATCCCAACGAAGGCAAATTCACCGTCAGCATCGACCTTGCAAGGCAATTTGAATCACTGAACCTCACCGTGGTCGACCTCAGCGGACGCACCGTATTTGCAAAGTTGCTGACGCAGCCGGGGAATGCCGTTCGCGAGCAAATCACCTTGAATGGTTTGAGCCGCGGAGCCTATTTCATTCGATTGGAAGGCGGAGACCTGCAATTGTCACGCAAAATGATCATTCGCTAATCCTCAAACCCAATCAACATGAAAACAACGATGAAAAAATATACAACTGCGCTCGCCCTTCTGATGCTCTTTGGAATTGGCGGATTGCAAGCCCAAGCGCTGACCACCAAGGTCTGCAAAGGCGAAACGGTTTGCCATACCATCGGCGGTCACCGTGGTTTTGTACAATGGGAACAAAGTGCTGACGGCAATTCTTGGTTCCTTGTTCCTTTTATGTCGGCGGATACGTTTTGTATGACAGCCGATTCGAATGGCTACTACCGTGCTGCTGTACAAGAAGGTACATGCGCTCCCGTGTACACAGAAGTTCGATATGTGCAAGCAATCACAGTCACAGCCGATGCCGGCGCAGACGGCAGTGTTTGCGCCAACAGTGGCAGCCTGATCGGTGGATCACCAACCGCCTCGGGCGGCGTGAATCCCTACAGTTACAGTTGGACACCTGGCACAGGATTGAATTCGACAACCGATGCAAATCCGACGGCTTCGCCCGCTTTGACAACCACTTATGTTGTGACCGTGACCGACTCGATCGGCTGTGTCGGCACTGACAGTGTAACCGTTACTCCAAGTGCTGCTGTGGTCGCAGATGCAGGTCCAGACTTGGCACTTTGCTTCGGCTCGTCCGCAACCTTGGGAGGTTCCCCCTCCGGCAGCGGCGGAACAGGTGCTTTGACCTACCTTTGGTCACCGGCCACGGACCTTTCGTCGACGACGGTTGCCAATCCAACCGTGACTCCGACGAGTAGCAATACCTATATGCTCACCGTAACCGATTCCTTGGGTTGTTTTGCGATGGATACCGCGATGGTTGACACCAACAGTCAGCTGATTCACGACAGCACGACCTTTGTTTACACAGGCTCCGCGCAAATGTTTGTCGTACCTGGCTGTGTGGACAGCATCACGATGGATGTCTACGGGGCACAAGGCGGCGCCAACTGGATCAACAACACCAACTTCGGCGGACGTGTACGTGCGAAAATTGCGGTGACACCCGGCGAAACCCTCATGGTCTATGTCGGTCAGCAGCCCACAACTGGAACCGTTGCCGGCTGGAATGGCGGTGGTGCAGGTGACGGTGCTGGCAAAGGTGGCGGTGGCGCGTCGGATGTACGCCGTGGAGGCACGACGCTCAATGACCGCATCATCGTTGGCGGTGCAGGTGGCGGCGCAGGCTACTGGAGCAGCCTTCATGTAGTCGGTGGCGTCGGTGGCGGCTTGACAGGTGGAAATGGCTACCGGGATCCAAGTTTTAGCGCCAATCCTGGCGGGCTGGGTGCAGGCCAATCTGCTGGGGGTGCCAATGGCACCTGTGCCTCCTTTAACAATGTCCTGATGGCCGGCTCCTTTGGGCAGGGCGGAACTCCGCTCTCCTTCAATTGCGGATGCGAAGGCTACGGCGGCGGCGGCGGATGGTATGGCGGTGCGGGTAGCGGTAACTGCCGGGGCGCAGGTGGCGGCAGCAGCTACACCATTCCCACAGCAACCAACGTGCAGCATTTCCAAGGTGTGCGCGTCGGAAACGGCCAAGTGAAATTGGTCTGGTAAAATAGTTAATCCAGCATTTCTAAATGTCCGGGAAAAGGTCCAAACCTTGTTCCGGACATTTTTTTATCAAGATAAAGTTGTAATTCATTTTCCCTCGTACGGACAGGTCGCGACCTGTCCGTACGGGAGAAGGCTGTGTATTGGAAGCCTACGAAGATTGGTATCGAAAAATGCCTTTGTCCTGCGAGTATAGGACACACCCTGAAAAGCTAAAAAAGCAAAGCGTCGGGGCCATGCATTGCACCCGACGCTGCCATTTGCGCGCCAAAATTTGCAAGAGAACGTGGACAATTTCTCTGACAGTCAATGTGCGCGCAAGGTTTCTTATTCCTTCCTTTGGGTCAAACGGTGACGCTTCCAATTTCTGCATCGCAGATTGGAGCGCATTTTGTCATCCCAGGCAAACCAGAGATGTTGTGCATTTCGTTTGGCGCGGCATCCGTTTTCGTGGTACCCTTCTTCGTTGCGTTCGGTAGCCGCGCGGCGCTCGTTGGTCGTCTTCGGACGTCGCCAGTTCGGCTTCCGCCAATAGGTGCAACGGGGCAACGGTTCCGGCCAATTGCGAAAACCAGGCCGCTTTTTTCGATTTTTATGCGTCATTTTTCATCCAGGTAATTACCTAGATGAATGCAGTGGGATAGGTCAAATAGTCTTTCATCAGCAGCAGAACTTTAAATCTGAATGGAAATTAGGCAAAGGAAATTCAGGGCTGACAGATTCAGATGTGATCCGTCAGAATGCAGGGCTGTTCGGGAAAATGGAGTGGGGGAGCGGTTGCTCAGGAATTGGCTGATGCAGGGCGAAGTGGATCGTTAGGCTGCTGATCCATCTCCAACTCCTTGATCACCATGATTTTTTGCCAGATTTTCTGGCTGAGGCTGGTTGTCAGTTCCTCGACTTCATTCACGGTTTGTAGTACCACGCTGTCGTCGATGGCTTGAGCATAGAGCGCGCCTACTTTACTTGTAAGCGATAGCATTTCGCTGCAATAGTCGAGATAGCGGGTCAATTGAGCAGGTGTCAGATCCACTTTTGGCGAATGTTCCGTGTTTTGGGAGATTTGCCGACTCGGATCCTTGACCAGTTGATGCATGTCGATCACGTGGGCAATCGCCCGTAATTCGTAGAGAACCTTGAGGGCACGGCTGCGTTTGACACGGTTCTCGACGCTGAAAAGGAAGAAGACTGCCGCACCAATCAGGACCACATCGTTCAATCCCGCCTCCGAAATCTGCACCAAGTCGCCGACGGTGAAGTTCCCGCTTGCTACCTTAAACGTCGAAATGGTGTACAGCAGGATGGCGACCATCAAGACGATGATGCTGCCGATGCCGATTCGAATCCAAAGCTTGGGGGTTTTGATCCATTCAATGCGTTGCCGCGTGACCTCTGCGAGGTCCTCCAATTCCTTGCAGACCTTGCCCAATCCGGAACCCGGAAACCGGTCTTCGATGCGCAACTCGAGGTGGCGAATCGTTTCGATCACCTTTTTAACATCGAGACTGCGGTAGCGGGTGCCCATTCGAACTTTTCTTTCCTAAAAATAACGGATTCCCCTCGAATTGCCAACGGCTCAAGCGCCGCAGCACTTTTGTACTTCAATCCGCTGCCACAGGGGCAAGGATCGTTGGCTCCCGGCATTTTGAGGGACTGGTGCTGCCCACTTGCATAGGTCCATTTCCCATCCACCTTTTCAAACGTCGAGCGCTCATGAATCCCGGACAATTTTCCAGCCTCCTTCGTCCAAGCGATGAAACGCACCGTTCCCCGTTCGTCGGAGGCCTTTCCTGCCTTGGTTTCCAGCACCTCCAACTTGAGGAACTGCGCAGATCGGCACCATTTTTCGATGGCCGCAGCTTCTTGGTAGGGCAAAATGGACGGATGGCAAGTCGCGAGAATGTACGGCACACGCACGAGCGCATGAGCAGTGTACCGCGAACGCATCAACGCCTCCGCTGTCGGGGCAAGCGCCTGACCATCAATGTACGGCAGGCAACATTCCGCTAGTTCTTTGGTGCTTCCGCAGGGGCAGAGGGTCATGGGTTTTGGATGATGTCGGTAAGGTCAATATTGAATTCAGCTTCGATCGCAGTGGGGAAGGAGAGTTCTGGACGGTGTTTGGTCAGATAGGCGAAAAAGCGATCGCGGTCTGCTTCGCAAAGATACTCCATGACCTCCTTTAAGCGTCCGATATGCGCCTTCCGATGCACCAAGAGTTCCTCGTCATTGAGGCCTAAAAATTGGATAAGGTTACTGGCTTCTTTGTCCTCCGCATTTCTTGGATGAAATTCATCGTCTCGGTATGTCAACCTTTCATGCAGTACCTCGGGATTCTGAAAAAATGAGCTGCCATCATAGGACCTTCGCAATTTAGCGCGATTGGCCCATGGAAGCACCGCGTAGTAATTGAAAAAGTCATCTTTATACTTGATGGCAGGGTTTGAAATGTTCAATGTCAGTCGACAATAGACGTTCGGTGTAAGCGGATGCTCTTTGAGCAGTTCATTGCGTAATGCCCTATTCTTGAGCGCGTCATGGCCGTAAACCTTGCTCTTCTTCAAAATGGGCGAATCAGGATCTTTTCGTAGAAATTTCATTAGCAGGAAAACCATATAGTCGTCCAAGTTCAAGGTAGGCTGTGGCAATGTCCTCTTTTTTGGAAGTATCGCCGTCTGCTTTGAGAAGGCGTTTGAGCTCCAAATATCGGCTCCAAGCCTCATTCCTTCTACCCACGCGCCGCTCCTTTCAACCGGGATGGGGTCGCCTCATTCCGCCTTGGGTTCTGGGTGGTGTGGGGTTGGGGGGGAGCGGGGGGTTCGGGGTGCTTGTTTCTTGTGGCTCGTGCCTTCCCCGTCCCATTCGCTCCAACAAACAAACTGTCGGGCGGTCCGGATGCGTGGTCCGAACGTCTTGAAACTCTTAGCCTGCGCACGCAGATTTGAGGCGGCCACTTTTTCAGCCCAGTTAAGCACTTGTCATGAAATCAACGAAGGGAATCCCCCGGATTCTCCACCGAAACCTTCGCCAGACTGTCCTGCACCCGAAGGGAATCCTGTCGCGCCTCCTCGGTCCACTTGGCATTCCGCGCGGCGATGTTGGCGTTGTCCCAGATGGTGATGCCGACAATGGCGCCGACCAATCCGGCGACGACAATCATCGCCAAAATCCACGGATGTTTGCGTCCAAATCGCCGAACCGGTGGGACATAGGTCAAAAACGCCCATATCGCCCAAAAAATCACGGTAGCACCGATCAATCCGATCGTCGCATCCCAATGATCTGGGAGCGGCGTTCCTTTGACTCTCAATTCCCACCCAAATGCCGTGTTCAAGACGCTGAGAAGGCTGAACAAGGCCATCAGTCCGCCAAACAACATAGCGATGGCGCCGGCAATTCCGCCTTTTTCTTGGTTTTGCTGATTTTGCATCGGCTTTCGAAAGGATTTATTCGGAGGCAGCCTTCAAAAATGCTGCAACTTCCTTGTGATCGTTGAGTTTTGCAATGTCGGCAGCGCGGTAGCCATTGGGGCCTTTGCGTGTTTTGGGATTTGCGCCTGCCTCAACCAAGAGCTTGACCATTTCCATGTCGCCTTGTTGTGCGGCAATCATCAATGGTGTAGTGAATTGGTCGTCAGCGAGTTCTGGTTGTGCCTCATGGCTGAGCAGGATACGGGCGACATCGTGTTGGCTTGTATAGGCGGTCAAAATCAACGGCGAAAGACCGTCGTAATCTTGAAGATTGACGTCTGCGCCCTTGTCGATCATCAGAATGACCGCAACTGTGTTGCCCAGTTCAGAGGCAGCCATGAGGGGTGTAAGCCCCGACTTGTCTTGGGCGTCCACGTGCGCACCGCGTGTGAGCAGGAGTTGCAGGATTTCGACGTGGCCATTGGTGGCGGCAACATGTAGCGGTGTGATCTGCTCGATTCCTTTTTCAGCATCTGTGGCGCGGATATTCACGTCGGCACCTTTGTCCAGCAGGGCTTCGACGACAGCAACCTGCTTGCGGGCCGCAGCCATGACCAACGCCGGAATGCTTCGTTTGCTCCGTGCATCGGGTTTTGCGCCCGCCTTGATCATCTCCAACGCAACTGATTCTTCGTGGTTTTGGATGGCATTCAGCAATTTTGCATTGAGGTTGTCTTGCTGCGAACCCGTTTTTGCGACCTCGATGTCTTCTTCCTTGGTGAATTTGGGTTTGGCACCCGCTTCCAGCAGAAGCCCCATGACTTCGGTATGGCCGCTTTCGGCGCAAAGCATCAAGGCGGTGAATCCATTTTTGTCGATGGCTTCCAAATTGGGACTTTTGGCAAGCAAAACCTGCGCGATCTCGAATTGCCCGTTTTTGGCGGCCATCATCATCGCATTGGTACCTTCCTCGTCTGCCGCGGAAATTGACGCGCCTCTGTCCAAATAAATGATCACCAAGGGTGTATGGCCCAATTTGGTGGCGAGCAGAAGGGGTGTGCGACCGTTGCCGTCATGGCATTCGAGTTTTGCGCCTTTGCCCAATGCGGCCATTGCCTCTTCCAGGTCGCCGACAATACTTGCCCGCAGCAAATCATTTTCAGCTGCAGTCTGCGCTTGAAGGCTTACGGCCGCCAAAACCATCAAAAATCCGAACCAGAGTCTTTTCATTCGCCCAATCTAAAGTTCACTTCAGTTTTGGCAAAAATCGTTCCGCAATCCTGTTTCTGCAAACAGGTTTTGTCCACCATGGACATTGGACAATTTTTCTCCAAAATCTTCATCCATGGTGATAGCAATTTCGTAAAGATGGATAGCTATTAAATAGTAGTTGATAGTATTACTTTAGTGTTAACGAAAATGAAACTCGAAAAAAATTACACAGCAAAACCCGGTATGCCTTTTATCGCCTTGGTATTGGCAATGCTTGGCGGTTCGATCGCGGGAATCATCCTGTTGCATTCCGCTTGGTTTGCCATCGGCATCACGTTGGCGGTGATTCTCTCGCTCGGATTTATCGTGGTTCAGCCCAATCATTCGGTCGTTTTGGTCTTTTTTGGAACCTACAAAGGCACCTTGAAAGACAATGGAATTTGGTGGGTCAATCCATTTTTCTCCAAGAAATCGGTTTCCCTTCGCGCACGCAACCTCGACCGCGAACCGGTGAAAGTCAACGACAAACTCGGCAACCCGATTATGATCGGCGTCGTTTTGGTATGGCGTGTGCAGGATACCTACAAGGCAGCGTTGGAGGTGGATTCCTACGAAAACTTCGTCAAGATCCAGAGTGAATCGGCCATCCGTCAACTCGCGACGCACTTTGCCTACGACAAATTTGACGACGAGGAAACCGATATCTCGCTGCGCGATGGGGGAGAAGAGGTGAATGGAATCCTCGAAGAAACCTTGCGTCACCGCTTGGAAATCGCCGGCATCGAAGTCATTGAAGCACGAATCGCCTACCTCGCTTATGCACAGGAGATTGCAGGTGCAATGTTGCAAAGGCAGCAGGCCACGGCGATCGTGGCAGCTCGCAAGAAGATCGTTGAAGGTGCTGTGAGCATGGTCGAAATGGCTTTGCATCAACTCAGCGAAAAGGACGTCGTGCATCTCGACGATGCCAAAAAAGCCGCCATGGTCACCAACCTGATGGTGGTCCTTTGCTCAGACCGCGCCGCAACGCCGATGGTCAATGCAGGCGTGGAATAGTTGTAAGTGAAAAGTGAAAAGTGAAAAGTTCGGTTGGAGCCCAATCGAACTTTTCATTTATAGCTTTCCGCTTTTCACTTATAGCTTTTCACTTATAGCTTTCCGCTTTTCACTTATAGCTTTTCACTTTTCACTCAATACGTATTTGCCGTTCTGGATCTTGTACCGGAGTGTCTCGGAGAATTTGACAATCGGACCATCGCCGTCGTGGCCGTCCTTGGGGCGGGTGCCTTTGCGGGTGAGGATCAATTCGAAGGGCGCACCGGCTTCCTTTTCCTGAAAGCTGATTTCTGTATCATATTTGAATGCCCCAGGTTCCGTTTTGGGATCGGCAAACATGCCTTCGTTGTTGTAGCTCGTGTTTTCCGTGAGGAGAATGTTGAATTTCCCGTCCACAAGACCCAAAATTTCGATTTGCCTTTCCGTGATCCCCTGCGCCGTATAGCCGTCGTTGAAGATCACGCCGTACATGTCGGGCCCGATTTTTACGAGTTTGTTGGCGGGCAACTGCCCCCACGAACCCATTTCGCCGAGGTCTTTTTGGAGGGCTTCAATAAACCAGGCTCCGTCAATTTGCTGAAACATCGCCGCCCCGAGGATGGGTGCGCAGGCATGGCAATCTTCCCAACCGTCCTTCTCTCGGCTCAAAGTTTCGGTAAGCAGGAGCATCTTTTTCCCTTGGCTTGTTTCCAACGGATAAGAACCCGCAGCGCGGGTAAACAAAACGCCTTTTCCCGCAGCCTTGCTTTCAAATCGTTTGGCTTCGTGCGGCTTGCAGACCCATTGCGAACATTCGATGTTCTTGTCATAGAGTCCGAAGATCACCTCCATTGCGGCCGGCACTGTAAATGCGCCTTCGATGTATTGTTTGTGCGAGGAGTCGTCGGCACTGCTGTCCGTTCGCACGACACTCAATGCATTCGAGGTCGAATCCCCTCCATTGAGTGCGGTCGTATCGGTTCCGGTGCTATCCGTACTCCCGTTGGGATACGTGTCGGCGGTGGGTTGACAGGCCGTCAGCGACACAACAAGCAACCCCAAAAGCAAGCGATTTTTCATGGACAGTATTTTCTGTGATCGAAATTAGGGAAAATTCGATGGATGCGTTGCATTGGGGCAAAGATCATCGCGCATGTCGGACGGTGTTTTGGAATTTTGACGCTGTCTGGTTTATTTCGAATGTCGATGAAACCTCTTCACAGACATTCACCTTTCATACATCTGAATTTATTATGGGCCTGTTTTCCAATCTTTTCGGCAAAAAAGCCACATCTGAAACGCCGTCGACGGGACAAAAGCCCCAACATGGCCAAAGCGGAATCTCCTTGATGCTGTTGTTTGAAAAGGTGCCTTGCTTTGACAAGGAAGTTTTGGAGGCCGCTTTGCAATCGAGGTTTGGCCCTGTCTTGACATCGTCAGGTCTTGCATTCTCCGCTGATGGAGGTTTCGGCAAGCTCCAATTCGGAGAAGATGAAATGATGCTGGCGCAATTGAATATTCCAATGCCGGAGCAAGTCACTCGGCCGATTCTTTCGGTTTGCCATTTCGCGGAGGTTGAAAAGCAGCAGTTTTACCGTAGTCAGTGCCACTTTTTGCTGAGCTACAAAGGCACAGCTGCAACGCCGATCGATGCCATGGACCGGATTTACCAAGTCATCTCGACCTTGATCCAATTGGATGGAAGTGCGATCGGTGTGGTAAATGAAAGCGCGATGACGGCGCATCCGATCCGCATGATGGCTGAAATCGAACGGGAGCGCAACCAACTCAAGGGTCCGGCGATGCCTGTGTTGACTTGGATGGCTTGGACAGGTGGCTGCGTGAAATATGTGCTGGATGCCAATCATATCTGGTTTGTCACCAAGGGGAACCATCAATTCGGCTTGCCGGAATTGGCCTATTTTGGCGGACCTTCAGAAGGAAACAGTACCATGGAGCTCTTCAATCCGCTGTTTTCCTACATGTATTTCTATCAGGCGAAATTGGCACCCGGCCACACGGCTGACCTCGGAAAGCACAAGTTGCGGTTCAGCGAATTGAAGGAATACAAGGACCTGATGGAAGGCAAATTGGGCACTTTGGTGGTCAACAAGCGGTAATTATTTGCCAGCTTTGTTGCTTGGAAACGCCATGTTCCAAGCCAGAATAGATGCTGCGGTGGCGGCATTGAGGCTTTCGGCGTTGCCGATGCGCGGAATCGTCACGCGACGGAGGCCATCCATCGCAGCAATTTCGGAGGAAACACCCAAAGCTTCGTTTCCGAGCAACACGAAGGGCCGTTCAGCGAGATTTATTTGCTCCAAGGATTCACCTTCCATGTCTGCGCACCAAATCAGCTTTGCATTACGCCGAATCCATTCTTCCAGATTGCTCAAAAGGTAAAGACGCACACGAAAAAGCGATCCCATGGAACTGCGCAACACCTTGGGGTTGAACGGATCCACCGTGCCGGGACCGCAAATCAGGCTTGGCATGCCAAACCAATCACTTGTGCGAAGGATCGTTCCCAGGTTACCAGGATCTTGAATTGCAGCCAAGACAAAGGCTGGACCTTGCGGCAATGTATCAACGGGGGCATCGAGATGGCATAACGGAGCTCCCGGAAACCGCAAAACAGTCAAAATGCCCTCCGGGCTGACCTGCGTGGTCAGTTTTTTGAAATCATCGGGGCTTGCTTCATGACAGAGGTTCAGAGGCAGGGCAAGATCATCGGGAATTTCGGTTCCTTTTTGAACCACAATCGCCTCGATCTGATAGTCGGAGGCCATGGCCTCCCTGCACATCTTCAGCCCTTCGGCGACAAACAACCCCTCCTCATACCGGATTTTTTTGAGCTGTAGGCCCGTAAAAAGTCGTAATTTCGCCTTGGAAAGTGCCTGCATCGCCATTTGAAAGCCGCAAGTTACATAAAGATTTTCAACAGCACGCAGGCCTTTGGCAGGTGGGTGGCCGCTTGCAAATGGCAAGGAAGACTCTGGGGGATGCTTTGCATTACTCTTTTTTGGAGTTCCTGCGCCACAAATCTCTACCTTGAAAAGGGGCAATGGCTGCTCAAAGGCGAACCAACCTTTTCCAAAGCCGACGTCATTTTACCCGATTCTGCGTCCAATGACTCGATTTTTACCCTCAAGGAGCGAATTGAAAACCTGAAGGAAATCGGATTGAGCACAGTCGATCCCGATCTGCTGTACAATTCGGTAAAGACGCATCCCAACCGTAGAATGCTCATTCCCAAGACCTATTTGCACATTTACAACCTTGGACGCACCCTTCAGCGCTATGAATATCCGCCGGAGCGGTGGCTGCGGTTTTTCAGGCCCAACAATCATATCGTCGACTCATTGGCAAGCTTTTTGGTGAATACCGCAGGTGAACCGCCCGTGATCATTGACAGCATGCAATTGCTGAACGATGTCGAAAACCTCAAGACGGTTTATTTTTCCCAAGGATTTTTCCATGCACGCGTCGACACGCGCGTCGATACCTGTACCTCCGGCCTCAACCGCGGGAAGGCCAATGTCACGTTCCTCATCACGGAAGGCAAGGCAGCGATCATTGACAAGATTCGCACCCCCTCGATCGTCGACGAAGAAATGCGGAAGGTGCTCCTGCGCAACATGGATGACTCCTATCTGCATACCGGCGATTGCTATATCGAAGACAACTTCTCCGCCGAACGCAGCCGAATAGCAACCTTGTTACGCAACAACGGCTACTATACATTTTCCCCAAAAATGGTATCGTTTGACATTGACACCTTGCCGCCGGACACGATGGGGACGCTGCCCAACAACGAGGCCATCAAGGAATATCAGCCGGTTTGGGTGCAGGTGAAGATCGCGGACACCATTCCTCCCTACAAAATCGGCAACATTTCGATGATCATTGAGCCGGCAAAGGTGGACCCGTCGGTGGATCAAATGATGCAGGTGGTGATGCCAGGTTTTATTACCGATTCGCTCCGCCAAGCATGGCACCTTACCCGGCATCAATACGGCGACAGCGCCTTGGTCACCTTTATCACGTACGAGCGCGTGCTCGAACGCCTGAATTTGAGTTTCCTCGAGAAGCTCATCACGCTTTCCAAAGGCGACGTTTACACCTTGGCCAATGAGCGCAAAACGCAAATGCGATTGCAAAACCTTGGTATCTTTAAGTATGTGCTGATCAAACCCACCGTGAATCCCGAAGACACGACCGTGGACTTCTCGATTCAGACCGTTTTGATGCAGCGATTTCAAGCCAAAGCTGGATTCGAAGCCTTTTTTCAGACAGACCCGATCCTGAAAGCAAACCTTCCGGGCATTGGTGCGGAGGTAGGTTTTCGCGACAAATTGGTCTTCAAAGGCGCCGAAAAGCTGGACCTGAGTATGAAGGGTGATGTGCGTTTCTACCGAAGTGAGGTCAGCGATACCGTGAATGACATTATTTCCACCAAGGATACCCTCGTCACCTTTCTGCAGGGTAGCCTCTCCGCAAGCCTTCAATTTCCGCGGATTCTAGCTCCGGGCCTCGCAAGGAAAAATCTCCAAGGTTTTGAACCAAGTACCTCCTTCATCGTCACCGGTAGTCGCCAACAGAGCATTGACTATGCGCGGAATGCACTTTCGCTGGACTGGAACTACCGTTGGTACCATAGCTCGGTGAACAAAAAAGCACAGAGCTCATTTTCACCTTATGTCATTACCTTCATTCAGAGCCACTTGGAACCCAGGATCATTGATGAGATCCGGAAAATCGAAAACAATCAGTTGAGGTCCATCATTATCCAAGATTTTCAACCACGGTTCAGTTCATGGGGCAACTACCGTTTTACCTACAACAACGGGATCGTCAACAAAAACACGCATAGTTTGAGTTTTGTCGGCAATTTCCAAGTCGGCGGTAATACTCCTTTTCTATTGGACCGGATTACCAATATCGATGACAGTTGGAAGGATCACCGACTGAGCTACATCTTTTATGGACAATACTTGAAATTGTCGGCTGAAGTCAAAAACCATTGGCCGATTCAGCGTCACTTTTCTTTTGTGATGCGCAACTACATGGGCATAGCAGATCCCTGGAATTATACCCGTTTTGTTCCCTTCGAATCGCGCTTTTTCTCCGGAGGCACGAATTCGATGCGGGGATGGCAAAGCAACACCCTTGGTCCAGGGGTGTTTTCAGACAGCACCAATGGAGAAGGCAGGTCCGGGCAAGGTTTTTTGCTATCGCCGGGCGGGGAATTTGTCTTTGAAACGAATCTTGAGTTCCGTGCAGATGTGTACAAATGGATCAAATTGGCTATTTTTTCAGACATCGGAAACGTCTGGTTTCTGCCCGGTTCGGCAGTCGATTTTGAGGGTGGACAGCTGTCCAAAGAGACTGTATTGCAACTGGGAATCGATGCTGGGATAGGAATCAGGCTTGACTTTGATTTCTTCCTTTTCCGGATTGATTTTGCAAAGCAGGTTTATGCACCCGATGTGCAACGGTTTGTGATTAAGTCACTCAAGGACAATTTGGGGGGCAACCGTTTTCAGCTTAATTTCGGCATCGGATACCCCTTCTAGCGCACATGGAGTTTGAAAAGCTGAAAAAGGACATTGAAGCGCACAAGTTTGCCCCCATTTATTATTTGGGCGGCACGGAACCGTATTACATCGACAAACTCTCCAAGTTGCTGGAAGACAAGGTTTTGAATCCAGGCGAGGAGTCTTTCAACAAGTCAGTGATGTACGGAGCCGATACCAAAGGGCCGCGCTTGTTGGGAGAGTTGCGCAGCTTTCCGATGATGGCCAACCGGAGGTTGGTGGTCTTGAAGGAAGCGCAGTCGCTCGGAAAAGGCGAATGGGACATCCTGCAAGCCTATTTTGACAAGCCGGTAGACAGCACGGTGTTTGTGATGACGTTTAAGGGGAAGGACCTTGATCAGCGCACCAAGCTGTACAAAAGCATCGAGAAAAATGGCGTTGTGTTCAAAAGCAAAGCCCTCTACGACAATCAGATTCCAGCTTGGATCATGGACTATTGTACCCGCAAGGGCTACCAATTGGCTCCGGAAGCGCAGCGGATCTTGGCAACCTATCTCGGCACCAACCTCGCTTTGATTGAAAGCGAATTGGAGAAAATTTTCCTCTATATGGCCAACGATCCGAGCAAACGGATCACCGCCGAGATTGTATTTGAAATGATCAATGTCGACAAAGACTTCAATGTCTTTGAGTTGATGAACAGTATGGGAGCGAGGGATCATGGCAAAAGCCACTGGATCGTCAATCACATGATGAGAAATGTGAAAGAGAATCCGCCGGTACTGATTGTCTATCAGTTGTTTCAGTTTTTCTCTAAGCTGCTCCGTTGTCAATCGCGCAAGCTCACAAAGGATGCAGATATCGCTGCGGAACTGAAAATCCATCCATTTGTTGCAAAGCAATACGTCGATGCTGTGCGGAACTATAACCGCAATGACCTCTACAGGAATCTGACCTACATTTTGGAGGCAGATCTTTTCCTGAAGGGTGTCCAATCGACGCACATGAGCGACGAGCACGTGATGAAGACACTGGTCTATAAATTATTGAATTGATCAACAGGGATATAGGAAGCGTTTTACCAAAAATTTAGAAGCGTTGAAAATTGAAAATCGGGTAGGCATGAAATCAGGCAGGGCGCTATTCCTTCTTTTGCTAGCTATCATTTGCATTGGTGCAGGAACCCTCAAGGCCCAAAAAGGCATTGTTCAGGGAACCATTCTTGACAACAAAGGCGAGCCGGTGATCGGTGCCAATGTGGTCATTCCTTCTCTGGGAACGGGTGCAAGCACCAATCTCTACGGAGGATTTGTGATTCCAAGCATTCCCGATGGCAAACACCAGCTCAGAATCACTTATATCGGCATGGACACCGTGTTTTATGACGCCGAAGTTGTGAGCGGGGGCAAGGTCAATGTGAAGTTGAAGATGCAAGAGTCCTCCACGCAGCTCGCGACGGTCGAAATCATGGATCAGAAGTTCGGGAAGATTCAGAAGCGTGAGATCGAAGCCGGCGTGACGCGGATTACCTCGCGGCAGATCAACATGATGCCCTCCTTGGGAAGTCCCGACTTGGCGCAGTACATGCAAGTATTGCCGGGTGTGGTGTTCACGGGAGATCAAGGTGGTCAGCTTTACATTCGTGGGGGCACCCCGATCATGAACATGACCCTGCTCGACGGAATGGTGGTTTATTCGCCATTTCACAATTTGGGCTTGTTTTCCATTTTTGACACGGACTACATCAAGTCGGTGGATGTTTATTCGGCAGCATTTCCAGCGCAGTATGGTGGTCGCGTTTCATCCGTGATGGACATTCGCACCAAGGCGCCTGAATTGGAAGGCATCCGCGGAAAAGTCAACATCAATCCGATTACGACCGGGATCATGCTCGAAGGTCCGATCTACAAGAAATCGCCGGAGTCCTTGGGCGGAAGTTCATTTTTGCTTTCGGCAAGGCATGCCTATCTGGACAAAAGCAGTCCTGTCCTTTATCCCTACGTCAAAAATGAGTTGAGCGACAGTGTCAAAGGGCTTCCCTACGGATTCAATGACCTTTATGGCAAGCTTTCCGTCACCGACGGATTGAATACTTTTGATGTCTTCGGCTTTTACGATACCGATGATGTCAAATATGAATTCCCTGCCAACATCGGCTGGGATCAGTGGGGGATAGGGACCAAACTCAAGCTCACACCGCCACAAAGCAACGTGATCTTCGGTCTGAACTTCGCCTACTCCGACTTCAAATCGTCGCTCAATTCGGTCACAGAGACCTTCCCGCGCAAGAGTGCCATCAACGGCTTCAACTTCGGATTTCGCACCAACTACCTGGTCAACGCCACCGACGAATTTGTTGCCGGTTTGACCTTGCTTGGCTTCCATACCGACTACACGTTCACCAACTCCTTTGGCCTGACCACCGCAACGGTGTATGACAATACCGAAATCGCGGCTGACTTTGCTTACAAAAAGGTGTTTCGCAAGATTTACCATGGTCGCAACGACTCCATCAAGGATCTCGTCGTCTTTGAGCCGGGCATCCACTTGCATTATTACAACGACCACGCGTTCATTTCGCCTGAGCCACGTTTGCGTATGAAGTTCAACTTCAATCGCTTCAGCATTACCGCGGCTACAGGTATGTATTCGCAGAATCTCGTGGCTGCAAGCAGCGACCGCGATGTCGTCAACATCTTCAATGGCTACCTCGCAGCACCTGAAAACGTGCCCAATGCCATCAAGGATCATACTTTGCAGACGGCATCCCACCTTTTGCTCGGCGCCGAAATTGAGCTTTTGCCCAATCTGAGCACAAGAATCGAAGGTTGGTACAAAGATTTTACACAGCTGACCAACATCAACCGGGACAAGATCTTTCCGAGCGAACCCAACTTCGTTTATGAACGTGGCAAAGCCAAGGGCCTTGATTTGATCTTGCGCTACGAGTCCCGCAAAATCTATGGTTATGCCACCTACGGCTTGTCCAAGGTGACACGTGACGATGGAATCCGGGTATATGCGCCGGTTTTTGACCGCCGACACAATGCAAACCTCGTATTCGCCTATTTCACGGGAGAGCTTTACAAGGAAGATGCCTTGATGAACGAAAGGCCCAAATTCACAGAGAAGAAATGGGATTTCAGCATGCGTTGGGCGATGGGATCTGGATTTCCCTTCACGCAGACACAAGGATTTTTTGAAAAAATCGATTTCCTTGACAACGGTGCGCAAACCAACTACGCCAACCAAAACGGCACGTTGGGGATTCTTTATGCCGACAGCATCAACTCAGGTCGTTTGCCTTATTACCACCGTTTGGACGTGTCTGCCAAACGCCGCTGGCAATTTGGAAATAAAGTCTTGTTGGAGGCAAACCTTACACTGATCAACCTTTACAACCGCAAAAACGTATTCTACTTTGATCGCGTAAAATTTGCGGTAATACATCAGCTTCCAATTATACCCAGTTTAGGTCTTACGTTAAAGTTTTGAGTATGAAGAGATTCGTAGGAATTTTCATATTCCTCATGGGTTTGAGCTTGTCCGGAAGGGCACAGCAACCCGCCTACCACGAGACGCTGGGAATCTATAAAGAGGCGACTGAACTGCTCGACAAAGCCAAATTTGGCGCCGCAGCAGAGAAGTTTGGGGAATTCATCAAACGCAGCAGCAATACCAGCTATGCACATGACAAGGGTGATTTGGTCGCCGAAGCGCGTTACATGCAGGCACTTTGTGCATTCAACTTGTTGAATGCCAATTGTTCCGGCCTGTTTGAGGCGTTTGTCTCCCAATATCCCAACCATCCGCGTGTGAATGAGGCTTATTTCCATGTCGGGAAAATGCACTACATGCGCAAGGAGTACAAGGAAAGTATCCCGCCGTTTGAAAAGGTGGAATCCGGCAATCTCACAAAGGCGCAAGTCACCGAAACGCGTTTTATGCTTGGATATGCCTATTTCAAGGATGGCCGTGACAAGGAAGCGATGGATAAATTCCGTCAAATTCGGCTCGCAGAAGGCGTTTGGGGCGAAATGGGAGCTTACTTCTTTGCAGTCTTGGCGTACAGAGACGGACGCTACGAGGAAGCCTACGATGCATTTTCGCGTGTCAAGCCAGAGTCGAAATTCGCGGAGAATCTAGACGTGCTCAAGGCGAGCTGCTTGCTCAAGTTGCAGCGCTACGATGAATTGGACGCCTTGGGCGAAAAATTGCTCGCAGCAGATAGCAAAGCATCCGGGGAGGTATTTTTCATTCTCGGAAATGCCGCTTATGACCGCAGCAAATTCAGCGATTGCATCACCTACTTTGAAAAGGCGATGGAAAAGCGGGTCGAAATGAACCGTCAAGCGCAGTATCGCTTGGCCTACTGCTATTACCGTCGCGGAGATTTCCCCAAAGCTCAGGCCCAATTTGAGAAAGTGACCCACGAGGAGGACACGATTTCGCAGAGTGCCTTCTACTATCTTGGCCATTGTTTCATCAAAAACAACAAGATTGAAAATGCCCGCACGGCATTCAAAAAGGCCTCATCGCAGAAGTTTGACAAGGAAATCGCAGGCGAAGCACTTTTTCAATATGCAAAGGCGAGTTTCGAAACGCACTTCTTTGACGATGCGCAATCTGCCTTGCAGACCTTTCTCAAGGATTACCCCAACTCTGAATATGCGGATGATGCCAAGGCCTTGATCGGGGAAATCCTGCTTTTTGCCAGCAACTACAAGGACGCGATCGACTACCTGGAAAACAACAATGGCCTCGGAAATGCCCGCTCGCGTACCGCCTATCAGCGTGCCTGCTATCTCTACGGCAGTTCCATGTTTGAAAAGCACAAATACGATGTAGCCGCGACCCACTTCAAGAAGGCTTACAATCAGAATCAAGACAGCAAAATCACGCAATTGGCCTACTATTGGTACGGCGAAAGTCTGTTCCGGCAGAACGGTTTTGAGGAATCGATTGGCGCTTTCAAAACCTTCTTGGCACAGCCTTCGGCTTCGCGCCATGAGCTTTTTGGAATGGCCAACTACGGCATCGGATGGTGCAAATTCAAGCAGAAGAACTTTGAAGAAGCCGGTCAATACTTTGAGAAATTCATCGGCTTGGCCGACCGCGACAAAAATCGTGAGGAATATGTTGACGCACTTCTAAGAGCGGGAGACTGCGAATTTGCCCGCAAAGGGTTTGATGGCGCGCTGCGTTACTATCAGCAAGTTCGTGACTTCAACGGCAAATATGTGGACTATGCCATGTTCCAAATCGGATTGGTGCACCTGCGCAAGGCAGAGTACCAAAAGGCAGCCGAAACAATGGTGCAGCTTGCCGTCAAGCAACAGAAATCGGTTTACCGTGAGCAGGCCTTGGCCATTGCTGCGCAGACCTATCTCTCCTGGATGGAGGATGCACCCAACGGCTTGAAATATGCCCAAATGCTCGTCAAGGATCATCCCGACAGCAAATACATGCCGACGGCCTTGATCGTGAGTGCCATCGCGGAAGGCAAATCCGGCAATACTCAAAAGGCCATTTATTGGTTCAAGCTCGCTGCGTATGAGCATTGCTACAATGAGGGCGCCCGGACGACAGCCTTGACCAACTTGGCGGAGCTGTTGCCGGCCAATGAATACGACGACATTGAGCGCCAATCCCAAGAGAAATGCCCGATCCAAAACAATGATCCGGCAAATGAAAAGACCGAGGAGCTCAAAATCGAAATTGCCGATCAGCGCTTTTTCGATGAAAACTATGGATCCGCCAATGACCGCTACACGCAGCATCTCAAGGAGTTCCCCAATGGCAAGTACGTGTTCCATTCCCACTTCTTCCGCGGACAATCCCTGGAAAAGCTGGGCCGCAAGGACGATGCATTGACCGACTACGAATTCATTTACAAGGCCACGACGCCCAATGAATTCACCGTGAAAGCACTCAAAGCTGCTGCGGACATTCAGTTTGCAAAAGGCAACAAATTGGCTGCCACTGAGCTGTACACCGCGATGCAAGACAAAAGCAACCGCTACGAAGACCGCATGGCTGCACAGTTTGGCAAAGCGGAAGTTGCATTCTCCAATGAGGACTATCCGACGGCCCGCATCGATTACCTTGCTGTCTTCAGCGATCCCAATACCACGGATTATTCTCGAACGAAAGCCCGCGTCAAGATTGCTGCCTGCGATTATTTCCTTGGACAAAAGGATCAAGCCTACACCGAATTTGTCGCGGTTCAAGCTGCCAACACGAATACCTTCGGGGCAGAAAGTCAGTACTACATCGCGCGTATTCTCTTTGACAGGAAAGAATATGCCGAATCCCAGAAGAATGTCGCAGTCTTCAACGAAAAGTATTCGACCTACAACTACTGGAAAGCGCGCGCATTTTTAGTGTTGGCCGAGGATTATCTCGCATTGCAGGATACCTTTCAGGCAGACGGAATTCTGGACAATCTCGTTGCTGGATTGATGGCTAAAAATGAATATCCGGAGATCAAAGAGCAAGCCCAGAAGCGCTTGGACGAGATTCGGGCACTCAACAATGGCAACCTCCGCCAAGGCGGTGAACCTGAAAATGAAGAATTGAAGGGTGATGTGGAAGACATGATCGAGGAGGAGAACAAGTAATGAAAAAGTCGCTGATGTTCGCCATTTGTGTGCTAGGTCTCGCAATGGCAATTCCAACGGTTTTGAGTGCACAGGGTGGGGGATTGGTCAGTGATCAAGAAATGGCGGGTGATTGGAAACCCAATCTTGGCTCCATCGAAAAGCCTGAGGAACTTGTAACGCCAATCGACAACAAGATCGAAACCAAGGAAATGACCTACGACGAAAAGCAGGTCAAGGCTCCGACAGAATACAAGCCGCAGGAAGTCAAGCTTCCGCAGCCGCCCAAACCACCGATGGACGAACTACAAAACAACCTCGTGAAGTTCAGCTTCGGACGTTTTGCCTCGCCTTATGCCAAGGTGTTTCTCAACACGGGTCGCAACGTCGACGGCCGTGCCGGCCTCGAGTTCAGCCACGCGAGCAGTAGCAAGGGGTATGTCGACTATGCCGAATGGCGCGACGACATTCTTGGCGCCTATGGTCAATACTACACCAAGGAAAACACATTCAAAGGTGCCATCCGCTTCCAGAATTCCAACTATTTCTACTTTGCAGACACGATCGTAGCTGCAAATCCTGAATTCAAAGACACCATCCGCAACACCTTCACCAAGTTTGAAGCGGACATGAGCCTTGCACGGAATTACAATCCTGAGGGTGTGAACTACGATGTCGGACTCAATTTCCAAGGGTATTTTGACCGTTGGGACAACAAGGACATCCACATTTCTTTGTTACCAAAGCTGAATTGGAAGATCACTGACATGTTTGGTGCAGACATTGCGAGTGCGTTTACCTTCAGCAACAGTACTTTTGATACTGTGCAGCAGAGCCGGTTTTTCTTGGACTTGACGCCCACAGTGACTTTCAAATATGAAGGGTTGAGCGTTCAAGGTGGCATCAAGGTCAATACGTTTGCCGATTCGACCAGCAAATTCAAGGCCTTTCCTGTCTTCAAGGCAAAGTATCAGCTGATTCCCGAGAAGTTGAGCTTGGCTGCCGGCATCGTCGGCGAAATGCACTATTTGAAGTACTATGATCTGATCGATCAGAATCGCTACATCAACCGCCTGCCCGACATCCGTCCGATGCGCGATGCTTCCAATATCTATTTCGGTGTCGACGGGCAGTTTGCCAAACACTTTACTTTCAGTGCGCGCGGCTACACCAAAAAGGTCAAGGATCAATTGATCTACTTCAATCCTGAGAATAGCGCCTATTTCCAGATGTTGTATGACAGCAACTTCACTCAATCCGGCGCGGAGATTTCGTTGACCTTCAATAAAAACGACAAGATCAGGGCTGGTGTGCGCGGCGATTTCCGCTCTTTTAAAACGAGCAACATCTACGCGAACTTCAATATGCCAGGCACCAAGGTTGACATTTGGGGTAGCTACAACTTTGCGAACAAGGTCTGGGTGGCAGCAGAAATCTATCTGTTCGGACCGCGCACCATGAGCGTGCAAGTGGATACGATCACAGGTCCATCAGACATTTTGATTCCGATCAAACAAGGCGTCGTCGCCGATGTGAACCTAAGTGCGGAATATAGGTTTTCAAAAAGGTTATCATTATTTTTGGAGCTGAACAATCTCTTGGACAATCGCTGGCAACGGTGGTACAATTACCAAGAGAGACCGTTTGACATCAAGGGAGGCGTAACCTTCAGCTTTTAATGAATCTCGACCCTCAGAATGCATTGAATTTGGCCTTCAAGAATTTGGATGGGTTTTCCATTCCAGACGTGGGTACTTTCAAGCGTGTGCGGGTTCCTGCCCAGATTGACCATCAAAAAAAGCGGATTTTACCGCCACAAGAGCGGTTTGTTTTGGAAGCGGGAGAGGAGTTGCGCACCGATTTCGAGGATTTTCTCTTCAGGTTTTACAACATCAAAATCAACGAAGCCGAGGAATTGGCTGTTGAGGTGGGCAACTACCTGCAAGACGCTTTGCGTTCGCACGGTCCTGTACGCGTTGATGGCGTGGGAACCCTACGAAAAGACCCTGCCGGTGAAATCGAATTCGTTCCCGAGGATGGAGTATTGGGGCAGGCGGCTGATTTTTTTGGCCTGCAATCCGTGGAGTACACATTCACCGAAGGTGTCAAGGCGACGGTTGAAAAGAAAAAAGAGGCAGCCAAAGAAAGCGTGCTGGCAAATACCACCGTGGTAGAACCCGTCGCGGTGCGCCGCAAATTTCCGCTCGGGTGGGTGTTTTTCCTGCTGATTCTGATCATCGGTGGAGGGGCGGCTTGGAAATGGCAGGCCGAATTGAAAGTCAAACTCAGGGAATACGGATTAATCAAGCAAGCACCTGAAGTTGTTGTGCCCAACGATCCATCTGCGTCCGTCGACTTTCTGACCGCAGAGGAAAAAGAGGCTATGGCCAAAATCAAGGCTGACAGCATTGCGTATGCCCAAGCGATGGAAGACAGCACTGCGGCGCAAGCGGCCCACCGGCAGGATTCCTTGAAGGCACTTGCTGACGCAGCGAGTACCAATCCGAAGGTCGAACCCAAAGTCACGCCCAAGGTCGAACCCAAGGTCACGCCGAAGGTTGAGCCAAAAGTCGCACCCAAAGTCGAACCGAAGGTGACACCGAAAACAATTCCGGCCACCAATGATGGCTCCATGGCGCTTAACGACGGCAAATACGGAGAGCGACCCGTCAATGGCCATTATTACCTGATTATCTCCTCCTTTGAAAACGGTGCAGAAGCCGCCGAAATCGCCAAAAGTATTTCTGGCGCGAAGGTGCTTGTGCCGTATTATCAAAAGGGTTTCTACAAAGTCGCCGTCTTTGAAGCCAACAGCAAAAGCCAAGTCATCTCCAAGATGGTCGGCTACAAGGATAAATACCCAAAAAGCTGGATATTCTGGCCCGGAATGCCAGTCACGGGGAATTGATCCAACGAAAATTTATTCGGCAATCACGACCGGTACTTTTTCTGTATTCATCGCAGGTGCCGCAGCAATTTTTCGGGTAACCATTCGGTCTACTCCCCAAAACAAGATGATCGTTGCGACCAAGGAGGCCATGACCACGATCCCAAGCAACGGATAATTTTCCAAAGGACCTGATTTCGTTACCGCTAGGCCATTCTCCACAGATTGGATTTGCGGTTGAACGACAATCAATCCTGCAAAAAAGGCTGCAATTCCACCTGAAATCTGCTGAATCGACGAATTGACGCCCATGTAGGCGCCTCGATCTGCGGGATCTGGAATGGCCGTGATCAATGCTGAAGCTGCAATCATCCTTGCAGTAAGCCCAGCAAAGAGGATCACGTTGATGAGGATCAACACCCAAAGTGGCGTGATACCAAGGTTCGTGTACCATCCAACCATCGCCATTGCAATGACGCATCCGCCTACAAAGACCTTGTATTTGCCGACTTTGTCAGCCAATCTTCCACTCAACGGTCCAAAGAATATCGTAAACAAGCCCGTCACGAGGTACAGGATTGGGAGCTCTTCCTTCGTCAATCCCAGATTTTCAGTGCTGTACGCCGCACCCAATGGCATCAGCATATAGCCGCCAGTTGCAAGCAAGGCCGTCGCAGCAAAGCCTTTCAAATAATCGCTTTTGGTCAAGGTATGAAACAGGTGCAAAAACGGATTTTCCTTCGTTTTGAGTTTGAGGTGCGCATTGATAGGACGCATATAGATCAAAATCACCACGCCTGCCGGAATCGAAACGGCAACAATCAACCAAAATGGCGCGTGCCAGTCAAATGCATTCGCGAGGTACAGTCCGACTGGTAGACCTATGACTTGACTCACTGCGAATGCCATTTGCACAAAACCCATCACCCGTCCGCGTACCTCAAGTTTAAACAGGTCCGTAATGATTGCGAAAGCGATCGAACCGATCACGCCTCCGAAAACTCCAGTAAAAATGCGGGCCAACAACAGAAATTCATACGTCGGTGAAAGCGCGCAGAGCGCTGTCCCGATCACGAATCCGGTATAAAAAAACATCAGAAGACGTTTGCGGTCAAACTTGTCAGCGAAACCAGCAGCGAGTAGTCCCGATGCGCCTGCGCTAAAGGCGTAGGCACTCACCACGAGACTAAACTGATCGGGCCCGATCTTCATTTCCTTGAGCAAAAATGCGCTCAACGGCGAAAGCACCATGAAATCCAGGATCACGGTGAACTGTATGAATGTGATCACAGCAACGATGAACCATTCGTAGGTGGTGAACGTGGCTTTCTGTTTCTTGGGCATTTTTGAATTATTTTTCACGCTATTTCGATCAAAAAGGGGCTGGAATTAAGGTCTGAGTGCTTTGATTACCATTTCAAAGGTTTGTCGAATGACATCATCCGACAGCTCAAAACAATCGCTGAGCATCGATTTTCCTTGATATTTACATCGTACCAACGAATAGAACGGAGCGTAGGCCATGGACCAATATACCTCTGTCGGCATCGGACGTAACTCCTGATTTCGAACTGCGTTGACGATGAATTGTTGCATGTTTTCCTTGAAGACGGCAAATTTCATGTCTCCTCGGTTGATCAAAGGTGAGTGCCTGAATTGTTCGTAGAATGCGAACTGTACTGGAAACTCCAAAATGAAACGCAGCCGGTTCTGCCATTGCAACCAAAGGCCGTCTGACAGGCTCATTTCCGGCGAAAATCCTTCCAATGCTACCCCTGTAAAATTTTCCTGAACCTCTTGAAAGAGTTGATTCAGAAGGTCCTCCCGATTTTTCCAATAGATGTAGATCGTTGCAGGGGAGACACCGGCGGCTTTGGCCAGTTTTTGCATGGAGAGCCCGTCAAAGCCCTCGGCAACGATCATTTCCATCGCCTTAATTCGGAGGCAAGCCTCTTTGCTTTCGTCTCGCGTTCGCATTTCGACTGCAAATATAAATGAATGTTCGTTTAGTTATCGAAATTGCAATGAAAATAGTTGAATCTTGTGAGATCAGGATACAGCGTGAGAAAACCCTGTGGATAAAAACCCCATCCTCCTTTGAAATTTCGAGGATTCCTTCCTATCTTCATGTCGTCTAAAGCAGGTCGCATTCGGCTTTTGGGAAATTTGGCCGTCTCGCCTCCGTTCATCCCTCTATTTGTCTTCGAAGGTGCCAACTTGTGCCTTCGCAATTGCCAATTTGAATGCCCATGAAGTCTCCAGAATCACGGAATGATCACGATTCGAAGAAGAGCAATACCCTTCTTCCGCCAGACAGTGTCGTCCAGCCAAAGTCGATGACGCCACCGCCTTTTCAGCTGAAAACCAGCGTGTCTACCGGCGGAGAAAACGGCGAAACCGAAGAAATTCAAGAAACGGTACAAAAGGAAGGCAAGGAATCCTCAGGATTTGCCGATGCCGGTGCAGGAGATGCCGCAGGGAGTGGAGCGGGCTCCGGTGCCGGACTGCCGCCAAATCTCAAATCGGGCATCGAAAGCCTTTCCGGGATGAGCATGGACCATGTCAAGGTTCATTACAATTCCTCAAAACCCGCCCAACTCAACGCCCATGCCTATGCGCAGGGTAGCGATATCCACATTGGCGCCGGACAGGAGCAACATTTGCCGCACGAAGCATGGCATGTTGTGCAACAAATGCAAGGCCGCGTCAAGCCCACCATGCAAATGAAAGGCGGTACCCCCGTCAACGCCGATGTTGCCTTGGAATCTGAAGCGGATGTCATGGGTGCCAAAGCTGCGGCCATGGGCAGCGAGTCGGCAAGCGCGCCCACCGCACAACGCAAAGTCAACGGCTTCGCAGCCGCACAACTCCGCGCCAATTACCCGAGCGGATCCGCCATGCAGCTCAAGGCTCAAGGCGAATCCGTGCAATTTGCAGGCGTTGACGTCGATATTCTCAAGGACGGTGCCAAAGACCTCGCCTTCAACTACATGGGCGAGTATTGGGAGGAATTGAAGAAGAACTTCAAACTCGAAGACTTCCTCGTCGTCCTCGTCAAAGACCTGCTCGACATCATCGGAATCGACCTTGTCAAGGGTGCCCTCAAGTCCTTGAGCGCAGGCGCAGCCAAGCTCGCAAGCGGCATCGGGCAGATCACCAAGGTGATTTCCTTGCTCGTCAAAGTCAAGGAGTGGATCGACCGCGTCCCCAAGCCCATCAAGGAGTTTCTGAAGTATCTCCTCGGATTCTTCATGAAAAAGGTCTCCAAGTGGATCACCGACGAAGGCATGGAAGACGCCAAGATCAACACCGTGATCTTCGGCATGGCCAACGTCATGGACATGTTCGGAAGTGCCATCGGTCAATTGGAAAACCTTGTCAACAAGCTGAATGGCTACATTTCGGCGGGAATCGACAAGGTGACCAGCCTTCCAGGTGTGCAGACAGGCATCAATGCCATCACACGTGCTTTCGACTTTGCAGGTCCCGAATTGGAAGCTGCAGGTGGCAAGCTCACGGGCGCTGTTACCGACCTTTGGACGGAAACCAAGAAGCTCAAACCACAGGATCCCAAAGAAAACAAAGCCACAGAACTCGACCTCAAATTCCTCTGGCTCAAAGTCAAAAGCCCCGAAGTCCAGAAGTGGACAGAAAAGGACAAAAAGACCGGCAAAGACAAGGAAATGGGCGGCATGGTCCTCGACAGTCAACTCGGCATCCGCTTGAGTGGCAATGACTTCGAGGCAGATATCACCATCAAGATCAATTACAGTGGCGACTACCGGTTCAAGCTCCAAAGCGAAAGCAAATTGCTCGAAGGCGGTGTCGGCATCGACGGACTCTTCAATCTTCAAGGTCTGACACTCAGTCAAATGGAGATGAGTTCCGAGGAAGGATTGGCATTGCTGATTGTCAAGCTGTCCCGCCTCGCATTTGGTCCGGACGTGTTGGTCGGCGAAAACCTTCGTTTCCAATACAAAAAGGCTAGCAATACCCCGTTTGAGATGGATGGCGGGGTGCAGTTGAATGCACTTGGCCGCAGCCTGAATGGCAATCTCCACCTCGGCTTCAAGGATGACGGCAAGCTCGGCAAGGGCAAGTTTTTCATGACCACGGGTGCCGAGCAATTCGATTTGATCAAGGATCACCTGAGTATCAAAAACATCAACGCCGCAGGCGATTGGGAAGATGGTAAGTTTAAGAGCCTGATGGTCAAGGGAGATCCCTTCATCGGATTCGCAGGCGCAAGGGTTACAGGTGAGCAGGTTGGCTTGGAATACCACGATGGCAAAGGCTTCGAAGGCAAGGCGGATTCGTTGCTGATGGAAGTGGACATCATGGGCGCCACCGTCGGCATCCTCGTCCGCAATGCGACTGTCGAGGAAAGCGGATTCTCTGCCGAAGATGTCACGCTCACCTACACCGGTGCCGCCGCCAAATTGGAGGCTGCCCAACAAGAAGGTGGCGAAAGCGGCCAAGAAGAAAAGGTCGGATTCGTCAAGGAATTTGCCCCCGCCTTCGAATTGAACTGGTTGACCCAAGCTTTGGGCGTGGATCTCGTCGAAATGCGTATCTCTAATGCCCGCATCAACTGGGGTGACAAAAAGGAAGGCGCAACGGAGACAGCCGGTGGTCAAGAGGCCGAAAGTGCCAAGACGGAAGACACCAAAACCACCATGGCGCCCAAGGAGGAGGGCAAGGACGGAAAGGAAACCAACGTGTTTACCCTTCGCCGCCTGAAAGCCACATTGTTTGGCGTGACGGTCGATGGAAGTTACAAAGACGAAACAAAGACATTTGAAGGCACGATTTCTTCCAAACTGTTTGGCCAAGACAGCGGACGCAAGCCGGCTACTTTTGGCGTGCAGATGAAGGAAGGCGGCAATTGGGAAGCGACCATCAAGTCACTCGCCTTGTTGCCTGAAAATAAGGCATTTGGCGAAGCATTGAATGTCGGTCCGATCGTTCTGAACAAGATCACATTCGGTTCCGCAGACGGCATCAAGGAACTCGAATTGGCAGTCGATAAGTTCGGAATCGCAGGAGACATCCTCGCCGCTGAGGGCATTCTCCTGAATTACACCAAAGACGGCGGTGTTTTGGAAGCGAATGCAAATATCTACCTGAAAATGATGCAGGAGAATCCGCGCCTCAGCGGCAAACTCAACCTGCAATTCGGTCAGGACGGCAAATTGATCCAAGGATCAGCCATCAAAGAAGGGGGAGGAGAGGAGTTCAACTTCCTTGACAACCGCTTGATGCTCGGCAATCCCAGCTTCAATGCGCAATTCAGCAGCGAAAAAGGATTGTCCCACCTCAGTGCAGCGGGTAATCTTTCGCTGAAATTGCCATCCGCCAAGGTCACCGCTGAAAATGCCAGCTTCGAATTTGACAAAGCCGAGAAAATCTTCAAGGCCCATGTCGATACGATGACCGGCAAAGTCCTTTTGGGCGAAGAAACCTTGGTGATGGTGATCGTGCAAGGCGCCGAAATTGACAAAAAAGGCATTCGCGCAGAGAGCATTAAGCTCACATTCAGCTACGGCGACGACGAGGCTCCGAAGGAAGACCTTCAAGCACTCGCCAAAGCGGGCGATTTGAGCAAGCTGCTCCCCGGCTTCAACACCGACATGATCAAGAGCGTGGGCGGCATCGACACATTTGTCATGGACCTCACCACGACCAACGTCGCCTACAACTTCGGTGGTGACGACGAAGGTCAGGTCGAAAAAGCGGGCAAAGACGCCGAAAAGAAAAGCGAAACCAGCCTCGCGATCCGCAAGCTCAAGGCGCACGCCTTCGGCTTCGAGATCATGGGCAAATACAGCGAAGGCCTTTTTGAAGGCTCCTTCAACTCACCCGACTTCGGTGGCGGCGAATTTGACGTCAACACAGCCGATCCAGAAAAATGGGTCGCCCGTGCGCACGATGTCGATTTGAAATTCGGAGGACGGAAGCTTTTCAACCTCTTTGGCATGGAGCGCGTGCAATTGCATGAGCTTCAATATGTCAGCGGTCAGGGCATCAACATCCTGAACCTGAGCGTTCACAAACTCGACTTCGGCAACGGTGTGTTCCTCACGGAGCGCATCGACGGCAAAATGACCGACAAAGGCCTCGAATTTGCAGGCAAAGGCGTTCAATTGGATGTCTTCGGCTACAAATTGGCCGGCGCATTCAAGGTCAGCGTGGACAAAACAGGCAAACCCACCGAAATCCGCGCGACGCTTGACGGTGCCACGGACATCGAGGCCATCAAAAACGTGCTCAAATTCACCGGTGTCGGCGGCAGCGTTGACTGGGTGAATGGTGCCTTGGAAAACATGGAACTCCATGCGGGCATGGGCATGAACCTGCCTGCGGGCATCAGCCTGAACGTGCCACAAGCACAATTCGGCTATAAGAAGGAAGATGGCCTCTTTGCAGCTGTCGACGAAATGCGCCTCGGCATTCGCGTCTCCGAGGATGTGCAATTGCTCTTCCGCATGCTCAAAGGCAAGGTGGCCAAGGGCGAAGGCGGCGGCGTGAATTTCACCGCTGAAAAGCTGGCAGCGACCTTCGCTTACGGCAAAGAGATCATTTCGCCAGAAAAAGACGTCAAGAAAGAGCAACTCCAAAGCCTGTTGCCCGGTCTCCCGACCAAGTGGCTCGAGTTTGCCGGCTTGCGCGTGCTGGTATTCACTGCAGCCGCCAACCAAGTGAAAATGGGTCCGAAGGGACTGGAAATCGCAGGTTGGGAAAAGGTCGTTGAAGCCATGGAAGGCGGATTCATGGGCTTGGATGTCGGCTACAACAGCGGCAATGCGGAAGTTGGTTTGGGCGAAGGCCTTGGCGGCATGGTCGAAGGCCAACTCGACAAGTACACCACGGGTGGCGAAGGCAGCAAGGATGGCCTCGACAAAAACGACGGCAAAGACAGCACAGGCGCCAAACCCAAAGGTCCAGGCGGCTGGGTGCGCGGTTCGTGGAACAAAGAGGTCGGCATTCCTGCGATCAGCATGGACATTCCGATCTTGCCCGGACTCGCCGTTGGCGGTGGCATTTCGGCGGGTGTCGGCGTTGGGGCAACCATCGGCGCTGGTTTGGAAAAATTGCCTGAAAAGGAAGACGGAAAGGAACGTTTTAAGGTCAGCGGTGACGCAGCCATCAAGGCATTCGGCGATTTGAAAGTCGAATTGCATGCCACTGTGGGCCACGAATTGATCATTGCCATCCAGGCAGGCTTGTATGCCAAGGCCGCGATTTCTGCCGCAGCCAAAGGCGTGGTCACGGGTGTGATTCTCTGGGACCGCGAGCAAAACAAGATGTCGTTGAGCAAGCGTCCGGAAGATAACCCGCAAGTGGATGTCGATTTGCGCGCTGCATTGAATGCAAGCGTCGGTGCCGAAGTGAAGCTGAAGGCATTCGTGTTCTTCGAGAAAAAGCTTTGGAGCTACGAATTCAAGAAATGGGATCTCGGCGAATGGATGTTGCATGGCAAGCTCGCCGCAGGCGAGGACGGCAGCTACTCCTTCGTACGTGAAGCAAGCGGATTCGGCAAGGATGGCGGTATTCCGGGCACCAAACCGATGGTCGAGGCTAAGGTTGTTTCGCCAATCGATGTCCTCAAGAAAGGGGAGAAGCTCGAGGATCAACGTGTGGTCTGGAGAATCTACCACGACATCATGGATCCAACGAGCGGCTACACGCCCGAGCAGCAGCAAATGATGGTGCAACAGCTCAACAACCTCACGGAAATCGATTTCAGCAAGGAATCCGGCGATCTCGGAACGATGATGTCAGAGATGCGTGGACGCACGGGCGGTCAAGATGATCCTTCAGGTCTCATGACCAACAAGGAGTGGGAGGCCTACAGCACCACGGAAAGCACCTTCCTTTTCTGGACGAATAAGACCAAGCGGAAGTCTGTAACAGCTGTGGACATGAAACTCGCCGAATACAACAAGGCGACCACGACGACAGATAAGATTCGCGTGCTCCAAGGTAGCCTGAGCGACGAAGAAATCGCCAAAAAGTTGCCCAAGATTGACTTGGACGATCCGACCGACAGCGACAAGCTTCGTCCGGTCTTTGAGCGTGCCGGATTGGTGCAAATCTGCGATACCTTCATTCTGAAAGAAAGCGGCAGCAGCCGCGTGGACATGGTCGCCAAACTTCGTAGCGATGCCGCAAGGGAGTTGGAGAAGCTGCTCCACGCTCCTGGAGATCGCCGCAGAATGGCATAAGAGTAGGGCAAAAATAAAGTCCGCCAAGTGTGTCACTTGGCGGATTTTATTTGCCCAATTGCGCCCCAAAATAGGCTGTAGCAAATGACTATCCTGAGGTATATTATTTTATTCTTATCTGGAACTTTGCCAGTGATTACATGATTGTCAACTCGACTGAAGTTTTTAAGGAGCGTAGCGGCGCAAAAACGAAGCGGAGAACCGCGATGCGCATCACGACGGCCTTTGAACTGAATGATGTGAGTAAATCGGGCATGCTCTGTAGCACCCTCTGCAGCAGGTGTTTCTGCGTTTGCCAGATTTCTCTGCGGCGTGCAATTTTCGCAGCCCTCAAATTGCACACCGGTCTATCATATTGCCCCTTTCGGTCAACATCTTGAGCCCCATGCTAAACCCAACGACGCATTTTTTTGTGTTTTAGCTTGCCCTGCATATGCCAAACCTTTGTCTGGTTTGAACGATTTGCCGAACAGTATGACATTGCTTCCTTCTTGTAAATGCTAGTGCAACACTTTTTAAGTAACGCTACCATTTTGCGGACTCCGGAGGAGTCAAACCTTTATAGAAACAGCGTCCCCCACCAATCCGACTCCAGCGGAGTCACACGTTTCAGCGGTCCCCCCACAACCTCAAATGGTACAGAGATTTGGAGATTGATACACTAGCCTTTTCATCGGTGGGGCATCTTTCCAAGCAGCACGCTGATTTGTCAGAGTGCGTAAGTTTTGTTGCTTTTGGTAAATAAGGAAAGCTAGAAATAAAGAGGGTTAATCGAAAATTGTATTTGACATTGGCAAAAATTCCAATTAAGTTTGTTCTAACATTTACCTGATTTAAAATTTACATGAAACCAAAACTGTCGTTCATTGCACTATTGCTATTTGTTTTTGTCTTTTCTGCATGTGAGAAGGAGGTCCCCCCCCCCCATTCTGATATGAATGGCAATTCGCCATCTATGTCGGCGGATTATTCCCCAAATCCTGACCAGCGCCTTACCACTGATCGAAGTTTGCAAATCTTGGCGCTGGGATTTACAGACTTGGTTGCTGATTCACAATTTGTGGATGCTCTTTATCGCACCATGCCTTGCGACGGATGGTTAGGCCTAGAAGAATTTGGAAGATATTTCAATGCTGCCACAGTCGATCGAAACCTTTACGCCGAAATGAATCTGGCGATCCGAAAGTATTTGAAGGACAATACCAATCGCGACTATGTGACACCGGCCATCCAGCAATTGAAGATCGATGGGGTGCAATATGTCCCAGACATCACAATTCCCTATTTTGGAGAGACAAATCTCTTAATACCACCGATTGTGGCAGCTGGGGTAGATGATGAAAATGATCGCCTCACTGGTTATTTGGTGGCAGGGCGAGACATTGCTTTTTACGCTTCGTCCACGAGTCCATTACAAATGTTAACGATTGAATCCGATCTTGTGGGTACCACCTATCAAGCACCAATGTTTGAGGGCGTTTCATCTGTTTTTTCAACTCTTCGCGCTCAATCGATTAGCTCAGAGGAGGCCAGAAATAGACCTATGATTGTGATTGCAGTGGGAGATGGACCAGACCCCAATCGAGAAAATGATCCATGCTACCAGTCGAATGGAGGTGGCGGCTGGACGGGAGGCACAGGAAGTGGTGGAACTAGTGGGAGCGGGATCGGGTGCACCGTTGGTGCTGATGAGGACTGTGCTTATAAAACTGGACCGGTTAATTATCCGATGTGCATTGGTGGATGTGATCCAATTTTCACAAATACAAACCAATGTTTATCTACCGTATCCTTTGAATCAGGTCAATTATTTGCACCTCACAATAGCGGTTCCAATACATCCAAAGTCCGGTACATGATCAGCAAAATGAAAAATAATGGACTTAACGAACTGATGGGGGTTGTTGACAACCCAGCACCAAATGTCATAGTTTCCAACCTTGGGTTGAACAAATGCCGAATCAAATTAGAAGATAGAAACTCTACAAATACAAGCCTTAATGCTGTAGTAAATTATACTCAACACACTCTTCTACAAGAAATTTGCCAATGGAGCCCAACTTGGGGAGGCAATTCATTTGTGCTCGCTACAGGGTTTGATATTAATGCAAATGGAGAAGCCTTTGGAAACGCAACATCAACTTTTTGGATTTACAATCGGTACTGGATTACCATATACGAAGATGATTGGTGGGTCACGAATCCCAAGGAAATACCTGCTCCTGGCATTACATATTTAACAAATGAAGAATACCACCAAATAAGGGCAACGGCATCAACTGATCTGTATTACAACGGATTCCTGAACCTTGATCTTGTAGGTTGTACTGCCAATTTTTGTGATCCAATAAGCCTTAATGATGCCTATCCTGGAAATTTTGTTTTAAGGGTGCATGACTAATTTAGAGAAAGAGTTGAGTCCCCAATTATGAAAATGGGGACTCAGCTTGCATTTTTGGATTAACTGGATGTAAATGTTCCGAAAAACAATAATTCTTCAAATATTCACCATTGGGTTCCTAATACCCATTTTCTCTAACGCGCAATTAGTCCCCGAAAGCAATCCCAACAAATTCTCCCTGGAGCTCGGTATACTCTCCGCGCCAACAAGAGAAATATGGGGTAGCCTTTCCGTAGGCCTGAAGTTGCAACGACAATACTTCAGTTTGGCATTACTTGCGCCTGAATTACGAGGTGCATATCACAGATGGTCTTTAGCCAATGGGTACGAACTTTCCTCGAAAATTGCATTTGGAGTGGGCCATCGGTTTGTCCTATGGGAGAAGAATAGGTGGTCAATGGAAACAAATTCTGTTTTTCAAATTCAAAACATCAACATTTACGAAACTGACGTCATTACCCCCGTCTCAATGACAAAAATCGGCAACTATCCGAGACTACAATTGAGTACAGGTTTGGGATTAAGGTTCTCCTTCCTCAAACATTTTAATCTATTCTATTCAGTTCGTTATGGGATTGCAAGAGGGAATTTCTTTATTGTATATCCCCAAGTTAACCACTGGCGTGCCAGTATCTGTTCAGATATCGCATTTGGGATAAGACTATGAACGGAATCCTCGCAACCCTTATTTCGATCCTGATCACAGCAAATTTGGCAATGGCGCAAGAAAATCTGGTCGTTCCAACCCGCCCAAAGTTGCTCTTGACCACAGGAATATGGGTTTCCAATTCCAATAATTATTGGATACGTATGACGACTAGTCTGGAAACCAAGCGAATGTCATTTGGAATTGGCGTACACCGCCTACTGCGTTTTGCACCCTCTTATTCCAATTTGTTGGTTGATACCGAAATTATCCCTTGGCAATTGGGCTTTGATCTCTGCTACCGGTACTATTTTGCGCTAGAAAAGGCAAAACTGAGACCCTATTTCCTTGCCTCCCTCAGCCTTTCTGGGGCCAATCAAATGCAGAACCCAAGGTATCATGTGAATCCCAAGCATCTAGGGACTTGGAAATATCTAGAACCGACCATAGGCTATGGCCTCAGTTGGGAGATTTGGGAATTATTCTCGCTTGGTGCTCAAGTCGGCGGTGGACTCCAAATGTTTCAATACCACCCGAAAGGACAAAAACCTGATCCTGGGTACTGGCCTGGAGGCTTCATGGGGTCAATCATGCTGGAAAAGCGCTTTTGAGCTTTCTGTACGATATGATTGGCTTGCTCTTTTGCAGGGGAAAAACAACGTTGTCGCCGAGTATGCCCTGCGAACCATTTCACAACCGATTGGTGTAAGCGAATGCCAGTTCTCCAAAGCTGTGCCAGAGAACTTGAAATCGTAGCTCCCAGACATTGAGGATTTGGAGGGCGGGCTGCGGTAGAGTGAGTACTGAATCACGATCCTCGGGTATGGGTGAAGACCAATCAAAAAGTGCAGCCAATGGCTGTTCTTTTGTATTCAAGTCATTGATAGTCAGGATGTAGATGGTTTGGTTTTGACAAATGTGCAGCACCTGCTGCGCAATTGCGTGTAAAAAAATTGACAATCAAATAGTTGAGTTTTATTTGCATGAATTGTGCAACCACCGGTTGCACAATTTATACGAAAATCACTGGCATCCAGAGCGATAGCTTGATGGAAAAAAAACTTGCTATAAGCAGTTGAAAAGACAACCCTATTCGCATGAATCGATAGTCGGGACCATTACTTGGCACTGCCAAGCGCATCCAGATTGTTTTTGGCAAGTATGAACTCCGGGAAAACCTTCAAAGCTGATTCGAAGGAAGTTTTGGCATTTTCCTTTTTGCCTTGCTCCATGTTCATCACGCCGAGAAGGTTCATTCCTGCTGCAGCCAACGGAACATCCTGTGAGCGCCCATCTTGCAATGAAATCACGATCGTTTTGTCTTTGATGGACTGATCTGTCAACAATTGTTGAACAGACCGTTCGCATTCGCCAAAACGTTTCATTGCAAATTGGAGTGCCGCAATTTCGTAAAGATGGTAGGGGTTATTGTTCCGGCCGAAGAGCTTTTCATAGTCTTCGAGGGATTCTTTTGCTCTGCCGAGGCTTTGGTTGGCCACCGCCCTTAGCTCGAGAGCTGCGTCATTTTTGTCATTTTTTGCTAGAATGTCGGTTGTCACGAGCACTACTTGGGGCCATGCACCCCTTTGGAAATACAATGCAGCAAGCGTATCCAACAATGCTGTCGAATCCGGATGGATGCTCAGCAGTCCGTAGATCGCGGTGGAAGCGATCGACATGTCGCCATAGCGAAGTCCATCCGCGTACATCGCCTTGTAGGATTTGTCGAGGATGCTGTTGGTCTGCATTAGGCAGTCGCCTCCAGCTTCTTTTTTCCCTTTTTGGGCCTGAACGGTAATACCGACCAATAGGAACAGAATGAAAACAGGAGATTTTTTGAGAAAAGCGTATTTCATGAGGAAAAATTAGGCAAATGGATTTAAAGGAAACAAAAACCTCCGAAGAAAATGCATTCCGCGGAGGTTTTTGATCAAGGCAATGAAATTATTCGATCACAAGCTTACGGCGTAAAACTTCTGTACCGAGCTTGACATTGGCAATGTAGGTGCCTTTGGAGAGTTTGGTAAAATCAAACTCCATTTGCAAATAGCCAACAGCCACATCGCGATTTTCGCGGTGAACGATTTGCCCGAGCGCATTGTGAACTTCGATCGAGAAGTCGACGTCTTTGGCAAGGCTCATCCAGAGGTTAACATTGCCATTGGAAGGATTAGGGAAAAATCCGCCGACCATGTAGTCTTGGCCTTTGAGCAAAATGGCTTCCACCGTGTTGGAGATGGATTCACCACCATTGTAGTCCAATTGACGGAGGCGATAGAAGTAGCGCTGATTGGCGACAACATTCAAATCTTCGAATTGGTAAGGGGTCGCGCTGCTTGAGTTTCCAGCTCCAGCAACCCAGCCGATGTTTTCAAAATTGATCGCGTCGGTACTGCGATAGACTTCAAATCCGCTGTTGTTGACTTCCGTGGCCGTTTCCCAATCCAACATGATCGAGCGGTCCAAAGGACGTGCGGTCAAAGAGAGGTATTCAACCGGGAAAACGCAGGACATTGCTCCAGAGGCCAAAAACAGGCCTGCCAAGGCAAATGAATTTGTATTCCAAGGTGTCGCATAGGATCCTGGATAGTCAGTGGACTGGGTCCAGCTCAGGAATCCCGGAGGATTCAAGCTCGTGATTGCAGGCACTTGAGGACGAAGATCACTCCAAAGCGAAGAATTCCATTCAGCCATCGTCACTTGGTTGATGTCGCAAACGTTGTCAGCGACAAAGTCATGGTAGATTCGAATGTCTTCAGGGCTGCCGGCAGGAAGTTGGCGCTCCAAGAAAATGGTACCAAGCAGGGTTTACCGTTGCAATCGTAGGGGACTTCAAGTTGGTGCTGAAAGTAGGCAGGTTTACAAACTGAACGAGATAGGCGTTTGCAGCAGCGCCATTTGCGGGAGTAATTTCGACAGGCCTGAAACGTGTACTGTTTCCAACAGGGAACAGGTAGGGCACACCCGGGAAAAGGGCTCCGTTGGTTTGACGTGCCAAACGGCCCGCCGAACCTGGTGTACTCGTGACATAGCCTTGTGTCATGCTCGACATGTAATTGGGAATGATTGCCCCCGTGCGCTGAATCGCACTTGGCAAAGGATTTCCAACGCCAAATTGAAAGACCTGCGTATTCAAAAAGTCATTGGTAAGGTTGAGGATGCCATCATTTCCAGAAGGCAGCAATTGCCTGACCTCCTGTGTTGCGCCCCCGGACTTATTGATCGTGAGGTTGTTGAAGCCCGTGTACTGTGTGCCACCGATCGTTTGGACAGCGCCGGTACCTAAGAATGTCGTAGTGCCGATTGCCGCAGCATCGAAGACGAAGCTCGTGGCACTGGTATTGCTCCAATTCCCGGTAAGCTGAATATCGCCCGAATTGTGCATTCGACCGACGTTCACCCCTTGGTCATCGTTGATAATGTCACCCTGAACAAAGATCAGTCCGGCTGCCTGCACATAGACATCGGCCCCATCGTTGTAAAATTCATTTTGGGCAACCAACCGGGAGAGCCCCCCGATGGCAAGAAAAGCAAGTAAAAATGTTGTAAACCGCTTCATCATACTATTCCCTCACAAGGACTATTTTTGTGCTTCAAGTTCTTCAATTTTTTGCTGCAGGCGTTGAATTTCAGCCTGCTGCTCCTTGATCGCCTCTACGAGGACCGGCACCAAGGAGACATAGTCAACGACTTTCACCGTTTGACGATCCACTGCATTCATATCAGCGATCGTACCTTTTGTTTCGGCTGCATCGCTGACAATGTATTTTTCGGCAACCGCTTCCGGAACGATACGCTCGACCTCCTGGGCCACAAACCCAGTGTAGGTGCGCGAATCGTTGCCAGTGAATTTGCCAAACGACTCTGTATCATACTGATAGCTCACGCCGCGCAGTTGCAACACTTTGTCAAGCGCGCCGGTCAAGGTGGTTACGTTCTTCTTTGCTCGCGTATCGGAAAGGTTGTAAAGGCCGTTAACATAACCGATACCTCCGGCAAAATAGCCTGCATAGCCCAACCAAGAACCATTCGTAGGGATGCTACCTCTGATCCCGATCGCATCGCTGCTGTTGGAGGTTCCCCAGACTGCCCATCCGCTGCCGGTGGCCGGGAGGTGAACCGCATAACTTGCCAAACCAGCTTCGTTTTCCGTCACTGCGCCAAGCCCATTCACGGTTCCAGCAGCGTAGCCAACCAAAGCACCGCCTTGTTCATTCCCATTTTGGAAATAGGCGATGTACTCTCCTGAACGTGCAGCAGTTACGTGCATATGGAACATCGGCGAGGTCGTGCCAATACCCAGATAGCCGTTGTTTTGAATGGTCAGACGCGTATTACTTGTAATCGAGGAGGTTCCAAGTTTAAACTTGTCAGCATCGCTGTCATCGATTCCCATCGATACCACGGGCATTCCATTGATGCCGAATTGCAAGATCGGATCGCCATTGGAGCCGGCATTGTCAATCAATAACCCGTCAGAAGTCGCTTCCGAAACGATATGTAGTTTCGTGAGCGGCTGCGAGGTCCCGATACCCACATTTTGGGATTTTGCACCCAGAAAAGGGAGCATCAGAGCAATTGCACCAATGATTGAACCAATTCGCTTCATTCAGCTTACCGACTGCAATAAATGCTTCAAAACAAACGACTGTTAGGAACCGTCCAATGCCAGTTCATCACAAATCGGGAATAATTTCGGAACAATTTTTTAGCAATGCAAATAAAACGCATCCAAAACGGTCGTTCGGGATGCATTAAATTGTACACAGTGAAGTGTTGGGAATCAGTTCAATGAAATTCTCAGGGCCGAGGGCTTCCCTGATGCTCGACGAGCCAGTCTTCAGCAGCCGCCACAATGAGGTTCACTTCCGACTCTGTGATGCAGTTGCTGATGAACAAAGCCTCAAACTGGCTAGGAGCAAGGTAGATTCCTCGGTGGAGCATTCCCTTGAAAAACTTGGCAAAAAGGGCTGTATCAGCGGTTTTTGCTTCGTCATAGGAACGCACCGGCCCAGAATGGAAGAAGAAAGTGATCATCGAGCCGATGCGGTTGATGGTCATCGGTATTCCAGCCTTCTCAAAGAGTGCTTTCATTTTCTGATCCAGCAGCGCTGTCACACTGTCCAACCGTTTGTACAGTTCGGCATCAGCCTTGAGCAATTCGAGCATGGCCTTTCCAGCCGCCATCGCAACCGGGTTTCCGCTTAATGTTCCCGCTTGATAGATCGGACCTTGTGGTGAAATGTAATCCATGATTTCAGCACGCCCTCCGTAAGCGCCGACAGGCAAGCCGCCACCAATGATTTTGCCCAACGTAGTGATGTCAGGCTTGACGCCGAGCAATTCCTGAGCGCCCCCCAATGAAAGCCGGAACCCGGTCATCACCTCGTCAAAAATCAACAAGATACCGTTCTGATCACATATTGAGCGCAGACCTTCCAAGAAGCCGGGCTCGGGCAAAACCGTTCCCATATTGCCTACGACAGGCTCCACAATGATCGCCGCAATTTGTGCGGGATTTGCTGCTACGAGTTGCCGCACATCCTCAAGATTGTTGTATCCCGCAGTCAGCGTGTCCGCTGCAACGCCTTTGGTAACTCCCTGACTGTCAGGGACACCATGTGTCATCAACCCGCTGCCTGCAGCGATCAGAAAGCTGTCTCCGTGGCCATGGTAACATCCGGAAAATTTGATGATTTTCTCGCGTTTGGTATAGCCGCGTGCCAGGCGAATGGCGCTCATCGTGGCTTCGGTACCACTGTTGACCATTCGCACCTTTTCAATCGAAGGGATCAAGGAGCATACGAGTTTCGCCATTTCTACCTCCATGCGCGTGGGCGCACCAAAAGAAGAAGAATGACGAAGCGCCTCTTCGGCAGCAGCCAAAATTACGGGGTGCGCATGACCCAAAATCAAGGGCCCCCAAGAATTTATCAGGTCAAGGTAGCGATTGCCATCCTCGTCCCACATCCATTGACCTTGAGCACGTTGAATGAAGATCGGATCGCCGCCAACGCTTCTGAATGCGCGCGCAGGACTATTGACCCCCCCGGGGATTACCTTCACTGCCTCCTTGAAAAGCGCTTGGCTCTTTTTGATTTCGGTTGACCTTATCAAGTCTGCCATTGTTGTACTGAAGTATGTTGATTTTTTGATTATCCTGCTCATTTCCAAAATAGAAATCCTGATGGATTCCATGGTAGGGGGCAGCCTTGTGAATCAAATCCGTAAGCGAATTTTTCCCGTCAATGCCTTTGCTCACCGTCAAAAGCCAAGCCATCAAGTCAAATCCTTGAATTGTGGAACTCGAAGGACGGTAGGCATTTTCCTTCAGACAGCGCGCATAGAGGTTGTCAAATCCTGTACTGTCGTTGCCTTCGAAGTAAAAGGAGGAATACTTGAGTTTGTAAGCGGACTTCAATTCTTGGTCAATCACCGTGAAAACCTCCCAATCAGGTCCGCCGGCGACCTCGGTTTTGATGCTCTCATAGTTGAGTTTTGCGATCAGAAGTCCTGCACTTTCCTCATTGGAAAAGGGCGCATAAACGGCATCGTAGCCCATTCCTTTCATCGCCCTGACTTCCGAACTCAGCTTCGGCTGCAATTCAGAATATTTCGAAGGAACGATTTTTTCCACGACCGTCACGCCGGGATCATTGGCCAAGGCTTGTTTGAAGCCGGATGCGAAGCGCTCGGCGTAGTAGCTGCGGTCATTGAAAACGAGGAACTTTTTCTTGCCCTCGACGTCGACCATGTAACGCGCGATTTGACCACCATGGCTTTTCAGGGAGGGGTGGACCAAAAATGTATATTTTTTGTTGGCAATCAACTCATTGAGTGGATTGCGGGGGATCAGGTGAACCACTTTGTTTTTTTCAGCCCAATCGCTGATTGCGGTCGCCAAACCCGTGCGGATATCTCCAATAATGACGTCAGGCTGGAATCTCTGCAAACTATCGAGCAATGATCCGATGAGCAGCGTATCCCCGCGGGTGTCGTAAATACTTACGTTAATCTGCTTTTTCTGTGGGTCACCCAAAGAATCCAAGGCCAACATCATGCCTTCCAGCATTTCAAGGGCCTTTTCCGATTTGGAAGGTACCGACCGTGCTGTATCCGCAAGTTGAAGGTTGAAGGAAAGAAACACGGCAATATTCAACCTGTCGGCAAAAACAACCTTTCCGCTTGCGTATTTGGATTTCAAACCGCGGAGATTTTTGGTCATGTCTCCGCCTTTTGCTTCGTATTCCTTTAGTTTTTCAAGGATTTTGAAGCCATCGCCTTTGCGGTCCATTTGGATGCACATGGCTTCCATCAATGTGGATTGGTACTTTTTGTCCGCAAATTTGATGTACAATTCGAGGAAAGACACTGGATAAACCTCCGTCAGGAAGTGGTTGAGGGATTGTTCGGCATCTGAACGCAGACGCTTGTCGTCGGCATTTTCAATCAGCTTGATCATTTCATCAACGCCACGTTCGCGGTCGTTGACGTGTTCGCTTTCCAACAACACGATTCCCCGATGGTAGTGCGCATTGTCTGCATATGCTGAATTGGGGAATTTGGAGAGAAAGCGTGTCAAGGCATTGTCTGCTTTGAGTTTCTCGCCTGCCTTGTAGTAGGAAATGCCAGCCATGTACCAACAAAAGCTGCTCATATCATTGCTAGGCCGTTGCGTTGCCAAATCAAAGGTCATCGCAGCGTCCAAGTAACTCTTGGTACTGTAGTATTTTTTGGCCAACGAAACCAGTTCTTGCGTCCGTTCGTCGGTGCCGGATTGCCCAAATGCCTGACCACACCAAAGCATTGGCAACAGGATCAGCAGCAATATGTTTCTCATCAAGGTCATTCCCATTCAATCGTTGCAGGTGGTTTCGAACTGATATCATAGACTACGCGGTTCACGCCCTTCACGTTGTTAATGATCAGGTTGCTCACCTTAGCCAGGAATTCATACGGAAGTCGGCCCCAATCGGCTGTCATCCCATCCACACTTGTGACAGTGCGCAACGCAACGACGTTTTCATAAGTGCGCTCGTCGCCCATCACGCCCACCGAACTTACAGGCAACAGCACGGCAAATGCCTGCCACGTGGTATCGTAGAGTCCATCTTTGCGCAATTCGCTGATGAAAATATGATCCACTTCCTGCAAAACCCTGATTTTTTCGTCGGTGATGTCACTGATAATGCGGATCGCCAATCCCGGACCCGGAAACGGGTGCCGGCCAATGAATTCCTTTGCCAAGCCCAAGTCGATACCAACCTTGCGTACCTCATCCTTGAACAAAAAGCGCAGGGGTTCGACAACCTGCAAATGCAAGGATTCAGGTAGGCCACCTACGTTATGGTGGGATTTGATGGTCGCAGACGGTCCCTTCACGGAAACGCTTTCGATCACATCTGGATAAATGGTGCCTTGTGCCAAGAATTCTACGCCGGGGATTTTTTTCGCTTCCTCCTGAAACACCTCTACAAAAATCCTGCCGATGATTTTGCGTTTCGTTTCGGGATCACTCACACCTGCAAGGGCATCCAAAAATCTGCGCCGTGCATCCACCGCGATCACATTCAGTCCCAATTGCTTGTACTGTGTCTGTACGTCTTCGAATTCGTTTTTTCGCAGCAGCCCATTGTCCACAAAAATGCAGTAAAGGTCACTGCCGATGGCCCGGTCAATCAATGTTGCGGCCACGGTACTGTCTACGCCACCGCTCAGACCGCAGACGACCTTGTGCCCAGCAAGTAGTGCCTTTAATTCGGCAACGGTATTGGTCACAAAATGTGACGGCGTCCAGTCGCCTTTCAGCCCACATATATTATATAGGTAATTCCGAAGGATGGTCGCGCCTTCTGTCGAATGGGTGACCTCCGGGTGGAATTGAATGGCGTAGGCTTTTTGGGCTACATTTTGAAATGCCGCATTCTGGACGGAGTCCGTACTTGCGATCAATTCGTAGCCATCGGGCAACTTGGTAATGGTGTCGCCATGGCTCATCCAAACCTGCGAACCCTCGCTTACGCCTTCGAGCAGGGGAGAAGCTGCGCACGCGCTCAGGTGCGCACGGCCGTACTCACGTGTGCCTGCGCTCTCGACCTTTCCATTGTAATCATGGGAGATCAACTGCGCACCGTAGCAAACACCCAATACCGGAACTTTTCCCAAAATCGAGGGCAAATCGATCGAGGGCGCATCCTCCGCATAGACCGATGAAGGACTACCCGACAAAATGATCCCCTTCAAATCAGCACTCAAGGTGATGGAATTGTGGAATGGCTGTATTTCGCAGTAAACGTTTTGTTCACGTACACGCCTGGCAATCAGTTGTGTATATTGTGAACCGAAGTCAATGATCAGAACCTTCTCAATCATGGCGCAAAAGTAGTGATTATTGGCAAATTTTAGAGGAGAAATGAGAAACAATCGCGTCGGCAAATGACAAAGGAAGTTCACCGAAACGAAGTCAGGATTGAAGGGAAGGAGGGAATCGGAGGCAGTTGGTCGTCCTTTGGAAACAAAATTCGGCGATTGCAGAGGCCAATTGTATTTGCCAAGGCAGTTTCTTCCTCGATTTTCTTAGTTTTTTCCATTTTCGATTTTCAATTCTGAATTTTATTCTGATATTTGCACTCCCATTGAGGAAAATAGAATTTGAATTATGGCCAGAGTTTGTGATCTCACAGGAAAAAGGACGATTTACGGCAACCACGTGTCGCATGCCAACAACAAGGTGCGCAGGACATTTGCCCCAAATCTCCAAGTAAAGCGGTTCTATGTGCCTGAGGAAGACCGTTGGGTTACCCTCAAGCTTTCAGCCCAAGCTTTAAAAACTGTCGACAAAAAGGGCATCTATGCGGTGCTCCAAGACATGAAAAAAGACGGAAAGGTGTTTTGAAAACACCACGCTTCCTGATATTGGTAGCGTTTCTTTTTTCGATATCCTATCAAGGCCGATCCCAAATTGATCTTTCAGATCCTTTGGGTTCGGCCTTTAGACTTTCAGCCCAACAGGTACTTCGATCCAAACTGCCGCCAAAATCATGTGCAGTGGTGTTCTCAGGCGGTTTCGAAGCGTTTGACGTTTCCAGACAATTTCCGAGACCTTTTTATTGCGATCCTGATTTTCAGTACCTGACTGGTCTCCGGATTCCAGACGCCGTCGCCGTCGTCTTCTCGGAGCCACGGAGTTTGGCTGAGGGTACCGTTTCCACACTTTTGTTTCTTCCCGACAAATCCGATTATGGCTTGGTTTCCATGGGATTTGAATACCGTGGAAAATTTGGATTGACTGCAGAAGGCGTTGCAACGAGACCCACAGCGCAATGGAAGAAATTTTGCAGTGAAGTTTTGGCAACCGATGGCACCGAACGCGTGTTTTCGAAGCCGATCAGGGATTCCGATTTCAAGAAGCCGGGCGAGCGTGATTACAATTATCTCGGAGAGAAACTCTTCGCGTCATTGGCGCCGGGTTTTGCCTTCAACCCACAATCCCAACGATTTTACAAAGAGATTTTAGCCACCGACTCCGCGAAGATGGCCGGATTGTCTGCGCGGATTGGAGCGATGATGGAATATGAGATGATGGAGGATAAGGATCCATTGCTCATGCGTTTCATGAACGTGCAAACTGCTGACGACCTCAGAAATTTGCAAGCCTTGATCCGCAGGGTGAAAATCGACCTTACCTCTGCTTCTTCATGGATGATGGAACAGCGAAGGCTGAAGGCATCCAAGGAAGTGGCGGCAATCAAAAGCCGTTGTTGGTTGATCGTGAAGGGATGAAAGCTGCGGCAACCCGTGCCAAAGCAGGAGGAGCGGCGTATCCAAGCATTGGCCGAATTTCTGCTTCAACGAGGTGGGGGGCGCCTTTCCATTCCGGCTGTCGTGGCATCCGGAAAATTTACTGCGCGTCCCAATTACACGGCCAATCTCGCCAAGCTGCCTCAAACAGGCCTCGTCGTTATTGATTTGGGCCTCGCAGTCGATGGCTACAACGCCCGCGCGACCCGCACTTTACCGATTGGCGGCGAATTTCTCCCTGAATTGCGCCCACTTTATGAAGGTCTCCTGACGATTCACCGTAAAACGATCAGTGCCTGCATCTCAGGCGCCGCAGGAAGTAAACTGCAATCGGAAGCAGCAGCTGCATTCGACGCATTGGACAAGCGATTGATATTTAGCGTCAATGCTTTAGGTGCTAAGAAGGTGTTGAAAGTCACCCATCTCGCATCCATCGGATTGGAGCTCGAGGAAGGAGATTCGCCAACCAACTTCACTGCTGATAATGTCTTGGTCGTGGAAACTGCCATCTAGAAATGGCGCGGCACTGGAATTGTATTCCGCGACATGGTTCACATCACTGAAGGAGGAAATGAGGTTTTGACACAAGGATTGCCTTTGGAAGCATCTGCTGTGGAAGGCTTGGTCAAATCAACTTTCAGTCTCCCGGAAGATTAAAACGGTAGAATTTTCGTTTTGATCGAGTCTGGCTGAAAATTGAACCTCAGCCGACAAAATTTAATTAATTTGCACCCCGTATGAGAGATTTGACACAGAAACTGCTTGGTTTGTTGTTTTTGCCAGCATTGATCGGCTATAGTTTTTCCTTTGGACAGGTTACGAGCCGCGCTCCTCTTGGGGTATCTTCATTAAAAACCGATGGCATCACGTCTGAAGTTCCTTGTGCGGGTTCTGTGCTGTTGTACGAGGATTTTGAGAACGGAATCCCTTCGGGATGGGTGGTCATTGACGGGGATACGCTGACCCCGCGGTCGGTGATGCAGCTTCAAAAAGGTTGGCAAAGCCGTGTAGATTACCGGGATACATCCAATTTGGTGGTGGTAAGTCCATCTTGGTATGAGCAACAAGGTGCAAGCGACGATTGGTTGATTTCGCCTGCGGTGACGCTGGGCAACAATCCTTGCCTGAGCTGGATGGCCTATTCACAAGACATTTATTTCGAAGAATCCTATGAGGTAAGGGTTGCACTCACGCCCGATACGGCTGCTTTCTTGGCAAATCCGATCGTGGATTCGGAGCTTGAAACAAGTGGCACGCCTCACCAATCGGCTGCCTCCTTGAGCAATTGGGCTGGGCAGACGGTCTACATCGCTTTCCGGCAAACCTCTGATGACAAATTCGTTTTGGCACTGGATGATGTGAAAATCACAAATGTCAATGCCATTGATATCGGTGTCTATGCCGTCACATACGGCGCACCTGATCCGGGTGATACCGTTACCTTGCGTTTCCAGGTTGCCAACTACGGATCGGATACGGTCACCAATTTCCAAGCACTTTACAGTTTGGAAGGTGCACCTGCAAAATTCATGACGATTGGGTCGGTGAGCATTCCGCCCAATGGGACCGTCTCTTTTGACCATGACTCGGTTTTCGTAAGCGATTCTTTGGATCTGTTTTATGACTTCTGCGCTTGGACCACCTTGCCCAATTCCGTAGTGGATCAAGAGTTTCAAAACGATACGCTTTGCGATGCCATTGCAGTGGGTTCTCCGGTTGGGAATCAGGAGCCTATTGCCCATGCGCTCGACGTATTGGTCTATCCGAATCCATTTCAAGGTCAATTTTCAATCTTGAGCAGCAGTATTTCTGTACCCTTGAAGGCTGAGATCACCGTGATGGATCTTCAAGGACGCGTGATGATGCAGGAGAATGCCGTTTTGGTTCCGAATCTGCCGTATCGGATTGCTGCGGAAGGCTTTGCCGAAGGCATGTATCTTGTGCGGATCAGTGCAAATGGCAGATCTTCAAGCATTCACAAGCTGATCAAACAGTGACATGGATCTTTTGGTGACCCCAATTTCAAGCCGCCGCTAGCCGAGCGGATGCGGCCTCAGGGGTTGTCAGACTATTTTGGGCAGCGACACATCCTCCACGAAACCAGTCCGTTGATGAGCGCCATCCGCAACAAGCGGGTGCCATCGATGATTTTCTGGGGCCCTCCGGGCGTGGGGAAAACCACCTTGGCGCGCATCATTGCCGGCAGCATGGGCAAGCCCTTCAAGCAGCTCAGCGCCATTGCGGCGGGCGTCAAGGAGGTGAGGGAAGTCCTGGAATATGCCAAAAGCAGACCCGGAACGGTCCTTTTTATAGATGAAATTCACCGCTTCAACAAATCCCAACAAGATTCGTTGCTCGGCGCGGTTGAGCGCGGACTGATCACGTTGATCGGTGCAACGACAGAAAACCCAAGCTTCGAAGTCAATTCTGCGCTGCTGTCACGATGCCAAATCTACCGGCTCGAACCGCTGACAATGGAAGATACGCGGAGCCTGCTCACCCATGCCATCACCGCCGATGTGGTTTTGCAAACGCGGCAGGTGGAGTTACGGGAGTTGGATGCGCTGTTTAAATTGTCGGGAGGCGACGCACGAAAGTCCTTGAATCTGCTTGAGATGTTTGTCGATGTGACCGAGGATCCCGTGGTATTGGAGGACGAAGCGATGATGGCCGTTGCGCAGGAGCGGGTGGCACAGTATGACAAGGATGGCGAGCAGCACTACGATATCATCTCTGCTTTCATCAAATCCATTCGAGGAAGTGATGCGAATGCGGCGATTTATTGGCTCGCGCGAATGTTGGCAGGGGGGGAGGACATCAAATTTATTGCCCGCAGGCTGGTGATTTCGGCGGCCGAAGACATTGGAAATGCCAATCCTAACGCATTGCTGTTGGCGAATTCGGCATTTGATGCTGTGGCCAAGATCGGAATGCCGGAGGCAAGGATCATTCTCTCGCAAGCCACGATTTACTTGGCAACCTCGCCCAAAAGCAATGCTTCCTACATGGCCATCAACGCGGCAATGGAATTTGTGAAGTCACATCCCGACTATCCCGTGCCGTTGCACCTGCGCAATGCGGTCACGAGTTACATGAAAAGCGAAGGATACGGAGCAGGGTATAAATACAGCCACGATTTCAATGCCCAACAAGCAGCCCAGGAATTTTTACCCGATGGCATGAGCGGATACGTGTTTTATGCGCCAAAGGAAATCGGCAAGGAAAAGGAAATCAAACAATTCCTGAAAGCGACCTGGGGAGAGAAATATAAGTGAAAAGTGATTAGTGAAAAGTGAAAAGTGAAAAGATCCGAAACCTGGATTTGCCTACTTACACGCTTTTAGTTGCGCTGTCCACCTGCGGCAGTTCTCCATTAGCTTTGCTGAACCCTTCAGGTTTCTCCAATTCTCAATTCTCAATTCTCAATTCTCAATTCAAAATCAGTATCCCCCAGGATTTTCCCTGTCTTTGAGCTCTTTTTCGATGGCATTGGGGTTGTAGGCGATTTCGCGGAGGAATTTGAATTCGTCGGGAATCGGGCCTGTGGTGTAGGGAATGCGTAGAAGCACTCTGCGAATTCCCCATTGATGGCAAAACTCGCCTTCCCATTCGAGCCAAGGATGGTCCAAATTGTTTTCTCCGATCAAAACGATCACGAGCGAAGCTTCCTTCAACGCCCAAATCATCCGATCTTCATCCACGCTGCCATCCTCAAAATAAAAATAGTCGTCGTCCTGCGGAATCACATAGACTTTGCCGCCTAGCTTTCCTTGGGTCGCCCATTTTTGAATCTTGCTTAGATAGCGCTTATCCTCATGCGTGCATGAAATGATAATATGCTGCTCCATAACCCCTCGAATTTTTATTGAAAACAGAAATTTTGGAATGCCTGACGCACCTTCGGTTTCTATTAGGATGCAAATTAACCGCAAATTCATTGATAATGGAAGATTTTGCAGCCGAATAGACTGACAAAAATCATGGTATTGTTACACAACCGCCAACGGGGGAATTATCACAGTTTCGTTGCAGAGTGTGATCGTGATGTGGGAACTTTGCTGCACATTCCACGATTTTTCTCCAAGAATGGCCAGATTTTAGGTGCAAATCCAAAAATTCCCAAGATTCTTACATCGCAATTCTTTGACAGCTTTCGCCTAATTTTGCAGGGTTCAACATCGGTCTCATTGAAGATACTGCTCATCGCCGCCACTCCTTTTGAATCGGATTCCGTCAGGGAGCACTTTTCCATGCATTTGGAGGAGCGCGGGGCCGTTGGAATTGACAGCAACAGCGGCAATCGCATCACTTTGTTGCATACCGGCATCGGAATGGTCAATACCGCTTGGCACTTCGGTCGGGAGTTGCAGCGCGAACGCCCGGACATCGCCATACAATTCGGGATTGCAGGTGCATTTGAGGGCGGACCTGCGCTTGTCGAGGTCGTCGAGCTGCAACAGGATTGTTTCGCTGAACTGGGTGCTGAGAGTCCCTCCGGATTTTTGCCGCTGGAAACGCTTGGTTTCGCCAATTTCAGGCTTGGAAATCAGCCTTTTTACAATGTCTTGCGACAGCCGGCCTTGCCCTTGGAAGGTCTCAGGCATTGCAAGGCCATCTCCGTAAATCGCATTTCCGGAACCGAAGAAGGCATTCGAAGAATGGAACAAATTTGGAATCCTGAGGTTGAGACCATGGAAGGCGCGGCATTTTTTCAAGGCTGTTTGATTGAAAATGTTCCATTCAGGGCTTTGAGAGCCATCAGCAACCGCGTCGAGCCGCGAAACCGGGAGGCTTGGAAATTGAAAGAAGCAGTGGAAGCCGTGCAAAAGGAACTGTTGTTTCGCTTGCAACGGTTGGAAACGGGAGAAGCACTATGAAACTCACACTTGGATTTAGCACTTGCCCCAACGATACGTTTATGTTTGACGCGCTCGTGAATGGGCGAATCAACACGAATGGGCTTGATTTTGAGGTGACGATGGCCGATATCTTGCACCTCAATCATGCAGCGATTGCCGGTAAACTGGACATCGTAAAGGTCAGCTACAACACCTACGGCCTGATCCGGGACGACTATGCCTTGCTCAATGCCGGAAGCGCAATGGGCTTGGGTTGTGGCCCCCTGCTGATTGCCCGTGAGGCCGTTTCGATTGCCGAATTGGTGGCTGGAAATGCCCGAATTGCCATTCCAGGGAAAAATACGACCGCCAATTTGCTGTTGAGCTATTTTGAAAGCGGGCTTCAGAACCGGCAGGAAATGCTGTTTCATGAGGTGATGCCTGCCGTGAAATCAGGGGCGGCAGATGCTGGTTTGATCATCCATGAAAACAGATTCACCTACCAAGACGAGGGACTTGTCTGTTTGCAGGATTTGGGGGCCTATTGGGAAGCAAAAACAGGATTGCCGATACCACTCGGTGCAATTTGCGTGCGGAGAAGCCTGGGAGAGGAGCTCATCGCACGCATCGACGCGCTCTTGCATGACAGCATCGCCTATGCATTTGAGCATCCGGAGACGAGCATGCCGTTTGTGCGCGCCCATGCGCAGGAGCTGAGTGAAAGCGTCATGCAGCAACATATTCAATTGTATGTCAATGACTTTTCATTGGATATGGGGCTGGAAGGCAAGGCGGCAGTGAATGCGCTTCTGGCCGTCGGCGAAGGAATGGGTTTGTACAAATAGAACGGTTTTTCAAAGGAGGCAGCATGTATATCGTCACAGGTGCAGCAGGATTTATCGGGAGTTGTGTCGCCGCCGAGCTCGGTCACATGGGTTGGAAACCACTGGTTCTGGTCGATGATTTCAGCCGGGAGGATAAGCAGCCCAACTGGAAAAATCTGCCTGCAGAAGCGGTGGTTGACCGCGAGGAATTCTGGACTTGGGTGGTAGGAAAGGAGCAGGGGATTCAGGCGGTCATTCACCTGGGCGCACGAACGGATACCACCGAAATGAACCATGAGGTGTTTGACCATTTGAATTTCGGGTATTCGCAGAAAATTTGGCGCCTTTGTGCTGAATTTGGAATTCCATTGGTGTACGCCTCAAGCGCCGCGACTTACGGTGAGGGCGAATTTGGTTTTGACGACAACGAGGCGCTGATTCCGCAGCTGAAGCCGCTCAATCCTTATGGCGAAAGCAAGAATGAGTTTGACAAATGGGCATTGGCCCAACCCAGGCAGCCACGTTTTTGGGCTGGATTGAAATTTTTCAATGTCTATGGCCCCAATGAATTCCACAAAGGCCGTATGGCAAGCGTGATTTTCCATGCCTATCATCAGATTCAGGCGTCCGGTAGCTTGCGGCTTTTCCGTTCACATCGGCCGGATTTTGGTGACGGTGAACAAATGCGGGACTTTGTTTACGTCAAAGACGTAGTCAAAGTGATCAAGTTCCTGCTGCAAAAGCGGCCGCAGTCGGGCATCTACAACCTTGGAACCGGAAAAGCACGAAGCTTTTTGGATTTGGGAAGAGCAGTTTTTGCAGCAATGGGGACCGAACCCAAGATCGACTTTGTCGACACGCCGGCAGACATTCGCGACAAGTACCAATATTTTACCGAGGCAAAGATGGAAAAATTGGTCAATGCGGGTTACCAAGAGGGGTTTTCTACGTTGGAGGCAGGTGTGGAAGATTATGTGAAGAACTTTTTGGTGAAAAAAAGTTACTTAGAATAGTATTTCGCGGCCTTCATGCGTTATTGATGGTGAAGCGCAGAAGGAATCGACCTGAAAAGTTTGATCACCGGATTCGTTTTTTGGATTGTTTTGTATAATTTTCGTAGCTAGTCGGAGTAGTATTTTTTGAATCTAAAATGGCAGCCGAAGTCATTGATTTGATGCTCAATTTGAGCCTGTTGTTCGCGGTACTGATCGCGCCCAGCCTGCTTATGCTGTCTGTTTGGTACAAAAAGAGCCTCGGCAAACCTGTTTTCATCTGGCCAAAATCCGAAATGGTGTTGCTCACGATTGTATTTTTCATCGTGGCCTTGGTGCTGTTTATCGTTGGAGTCTCTTGCATTTTCACCTACTTCGGGTATCTCGATCCCATCCGTTTCGCTGGAATCAACGTGCGGCAGTTCCTGAATTTGGGTCTCTGCTGCAACCTTGCTGTGATTGGGCTCGCGATGGTCTACATGGGCATGCGCAACATGCTTGTGCAAATGGTCATGGAAAAAGGCATCGTGATGACCCGTGGCATTCTGCCGCTCCGGAATTCAGTGAAGCTACTTGAGTGGAGTCAAATCGTTGATTATTACGTCGTTCCTGACTATCCCAATGTCAATATCACCTTCATCGTGGCGGTAGAGCCGATGCGGTTTCAGCGCCAATCGATCAAGGTTCCGGTTTATCTAAAGGATGAGTTCCAGACTTTTCTGGATGAAGGGCTTCAGGCATCCAAGTCGCCTAAAACCGGTTCGGAAATTTCTAGCAGCCGATATTTCTCTGAAAACTGAGGCTTCCCAAATTATTCCTAAATTGAGGGCATGAGACGGGTCTTGTGGACCAAAACTTTCATTTCCCTCGTGAGCGCACTCTTTTTGAGTACGTTGGCAACCGCTTTCCTGATCTGGGAGCGCGGAAAGGACGATGCAAGCCTGATCGCTGATTTGGAACGCAACATTAAATCCGACTTTGTCGATTTGGTGCAGTCGACTTCCAAGGCATCCGAAGAAATCGCCACCCATTACAGCCAAACCCATCTGCTCGGGATTTCTGAGGGCATCGTGCGCATGGCCCTCGACAAGGATTGTCAGCTCACGGATTGGAACAACTCGGAATTGATGCCGTCTCCACGCATCATGGACGACCTTTGTACCTATCCCAATCGCCGGACTCTGCAAGACAAGAACAAGATTTTCTATTTGCTGCGCCACGATGCGCCTCCTTATCAGATCGTTACGCTCATCCCTGTATCCATTGACTACAAGGTCGCGAATGCCTTTTTGCCCGGAAAGATTTTCTTGGGACGCTATGGCAACGACGCTGCCGTGATGGCGGCATCAGACAAATTTGAAGTACACCTGCGACAAGTCGAAGGTGGTGTGCGCGTCTTTGATGGCGCCGATAATTTTGTGTATTGCCTCACGGTCCCCGACTTGGGCATTTTCGTGCAGAGCACCCGGTTGCTCGTTGTGGCCCTTTATTCTGTTGCCTTTGTTTTGCTGCTTTTCGGAATGGTGTCCTTCCTGGAACGAAAGTTTTTTGGATAGGATCGTTGAAAATCAGTGGAATATGGCCGTTTCTTTTGTTCCTTTTTTGTGCACGCATTCTGCTTTTTTATCTCGGGCTCCCGAATTCCTACCTCAATACCGAGGTGTTTTCGCCCAGAATTCTCGCCGTCGGCACCTATTCCCCTTCGTTGGGAGACCTTCTTATCAATGTGGCCATCTTGGTGTTGGCGGTTTGGTTGCTCGTCAAACATTACCGTCGACGCATTTCGCTGCTCTACAAAAAAGCACTGCGCAACGGAATCATTGCCTGGGCGCTGCAATGTGGGATATTGACGATCTGCGTGCTGTTGACACGCGCCTTCCTCACCTTTGTCCAAAACGTGATCGAGCATTCGGTCATCAACTTTGAGTTTGAGAATGTATTTGAGCTGGAAACGTATTCCTACCTCGCATTTGCGATGATTGGGGCCGTTTTGGTGGCTTGGCTGCTGATCTTGCTCGAACTCATGCGTTTCAGTTTTCATTTTTTCAAGGGCAAGGGTAGTGCAGGCAAGATGTTGCTGTCCCTGGCTTGGATGCTGGCGCTCATCTATTTCTTGGTTGGGCTTGACTTCGCTTATCTGGTAGCCTTGCCATTGGTCGTGGGACTTTGCCTGTTGATTTTCGCGCGAACACGGCGGAGCTTGGTGTTCAAGCTTGATCTTCCCAATTTCCTGCTCGTCATTTTCATGTTTAGCCTGCTCGCGATGGTGGGGATTGTCAAAGGCAATGACAGTCGCGCAAATTTCCAGATGCAATTGCTTGCAGATCAGCAGAGTGACGACCACGACCTCATCACGGAGTTTGTCTTTGACCGCGTCGTCGAAGAGGTCGAAGCCGAGGCTTTTTTGTTGGATTATACCGAGGTCAAAGGCTTGGCGCGGCGGTTGAAGGAGCAATTCTTCGAATCCAGCTTCAAGGGGTATGAGGTGCGCATTTTCATCTACGACAAGGATACCGTTTTGCTCGACAAGACGGGCGATTACCGGCCTTACTTATTCCCCAATTCGGATCCGAGCTTGCAACAAATGGGCGCAAGCACCATGACCGACGGGCTGTACCTCGTCAAATATTACAAAGGCCTGTTTGAGAATCTCTACATCGGCCAATTTCAATTGCTGCTGCGCAGCTTGGGTAGCATGACCGTTTGGGTCGAATTGCAGCCTACCGAGATTTCACCCAACCGGCTGTATCCGCAGCTGTTGTTGGATGATCATGTGCGAAATAGGGCCTTGATTGCCAACGACTTCGACTATGCTGTGTACAAGGAGGGGAAACTCTTCCGCAAGCATTCCGATGATCCATTTCCGATCTTTTACAAAGGCCCGTCGGTCGTTTCGGGTGGCAATATCACCTTGCAGCGGGAGGGACGTTACCAACATCTCTATGACCAGGTAGGGAATGGGAAAGTTGTCGACGTCAGACGTCCGGTTTTAGGTGCATTTGATGCCGTCAACGTATTTTCCTACATATTTTACTTCTTTATCCTGGCTTCGATTGCGCTGATGCTGCCGGTTTGGCTCATTCGCATGGTCCGAGGACGGGTTAAGATTCGAAATCTGAGTTTGAAGGCAAGGATTCAGGCATTTTTTCTGATTCTGTCGGTGCTTCCGCTGTTTATCGTGGTGTTTTTTCTCTCGCCTTATATCAAGGAGCATATTTTCAAGGACATTCGACGGGAATTGCAGGTACAAACCCAGCAAATTGCTTCCTATATCCGTGAAGATTATTTGAAATTGCGTCGCAGGTCCACTTCCTACTCCGCTATTCATGGTGGATTGCGCCAAAATCTGAGTGAAACCTTGGAGGAACGGCTCAGTTCGGTCGAAAAAGCATTCGGAAACGACATCAACATCTATTACAGCAATGGAAAGCTGCACCGCACGACGCAGCCCAGTATTTTTGAATTGGGTTTGACGAGCAATTATATGAACCCGGAGGTCTATCGTGCGATTCGCAATGGCAGCATCAGCGACATCGTGATCGAAGACAATATTGGAAATGTCAACTATTTCAGCGGTTTTTATCCGATCATGAGCGATGAACGGAAAATCGTCGGTTTCTTGAACATTCCCTATTACAAAAATCAGGAGAAGGTCAATGAGCAGAGCCTCAGGTTGTTGACGCTGTTGGTCAATATCTATGTTTTTATCTTCCTTGCCATTGGAATCGTTGCCGTCGTGATTTCCAATTCCATTGTGCGACCCTTGGGTTTGCTCAGCCAAAAGCTGCATGACACCAACCTCGGCCGTCTCAACGAACCCATTCAATGGGACAGCAGCGACGAGATCGGCGAAATTATTCAGGCCTACAATGAAATGCTCAAAAAGCTCGCGGATTCCGAAGAACTGCTTTCGCGTAGCCAAAGGGAAATGGCTTGGCAAGAAATGGCCCGCCAAGTCGCCCACGAAATCAAAAATCCGCTGACGCCCATGCGTTTGAGTGTGCAGCATCTCGTGCGCACATGGGCAAGCGACAAACCCGCCAACGAGAAACTGAACACACTTTTTGAAAAAGTCACGCGTACCATTCTTGTGCAGGTGGAGTCATTGGTCAATATCGCCAATTCCTTCAGCCAATTTGCGAACATGCCTGAACCGGTAAAAAGCAAGTTTCCCCTGCAGGCAGTCATTCAAGAAGTGGTGGACCTTTATGCAAATGAAGGGGATGTGCAATTGGAATTGGATATGCCCGTCGAGGAATTCTATGTACATTCAGACCGTGACCAGCTCTCACGCGTGTTCAACAACCTGATTAAAAACGGGAAACAGGCGATTGAACATGAACAGGGCTTGGTTTTGGTGAAAATGACCGTGGAAGGCGATCTTGCGAAAGTGATGATTTCCGACAACGGAAAGGGTATCCCCGAGGAGATCGGCAGCCGTATCTTTGAACCAAGGTTCTCGACAAAGTCGTCGGGCATGGGCCTCGGATTGGCAATTGTAAAGAAGATCGTCGAAGGCGCTGAAGGCAGGATTTATTTTGAAAGTGAAGTCGGAAAAGGAACAAGGTTTTTTGTGGAACTGCCGAGGGGCTAAGCGATGGGCTTGCCTTTTGTTGGGCACAATTTCCTTGCTGTTTTTCCATACAGCCAAGGCACAGAATTCCAAGCTTGTGCAGCAGACGGTGACCCTGCATGTAGATGACACCCTGCACCTTGGACAAACCCACCTCACACCTTATACTTTTTCGATGATGGTCGAGGGCAAACCCGTGCTTGCCAGTGCCTTTGAACTGAATGAAACTGAAGGATACATTGTATTGAAAGACAATTCATTGGATGGTAAAAGTGCAAGTATTACTTTTAGATATTTCCCTGAATTTTTGCAGCAAAGGTTTGCCTTGCGCACGTTCAGGTTGCAAGTGGACAGTACCGGCGAAAAGCGGGAGATCTTTGTAGACGAGTATTACAAAAACGATGAAAGTGTGGTTTTTATGCCGAGTGCGATTCGGCGAAGTGGAAGTATTTCTCGCGGACTGAGTGTCGGCAACAATCAGAGCCTCTCGGTCAACAGTGGATTGCGGTTGCAGTTGGAAGGTGATCTGGGTGATGACCTTAAGTTGCAAGCTGCCATCACCGACGAGACAATTCCCATTCAGCCTGATGGGACCACCCAACAGATCAACGACTTTGACAAGGTTTTCATTCAGTTGATCCGCAAAGACGACAAGGTGATTCTCGGTGACTTTGAAATTGACCACAAAGGCACACAATTCGCCAATTTTTACCGAAACGTACAAGGGATTGGTTTCCGGGTGAAGGGAGACAAAAAGGGGTATGCAGGCATCAATGGGGCCGTTGCAAAGGGCAAATTCCAGACCAACAGCTTTATAGGTCGGGAGGGGATCCAAGGACCCTATCGGCTCACCGGCCGCAATGGCGAACGCTTTATCATCGTCCTCGCCGGCAGTGAAAAGGTTTATTTCAACGGTGCCTTGATGACGCGTGGCGAAGGAAATGACTACGTCATCGACTACAATACCGGCGAATTGACCTTCACGGCGCAACGTTTGGTGACGAGTGCTGCCCGAATTGTGATCGACTTTGAATACACTGACCGCAATTACAACCGCTCGTTGCTTTTTGCCGATTTCGGTGCCGAATTGCTCAAGGGAAAGCTCAACATCAAAGGCAGTTACGGTCGGGATGCCGACAATCAGAATGCACCCATTGAAGGGCCCTTCACCGACCTCGAACTGGATTCCTTGCGTGCCGCAGGCGACGATGCCAATTTGGCGGCTGTAACCGGCGTGGACAGTGTGGGCCCGCCTGACAATCCATCTGCTGTGCGTTACGCGCGCGTGGACAGCGTTTTCCTGGGAAATACCTACGAGGCCTATGTCTTCAGCACTGATCCCTCCAAGGCCGTCTACCGCATCACCTTTTCCAACGTCGGCGTTGGCAACGGTATGTACGTACGGGATGCGAGCCTGGTGAATGGAACGGTTTTTAAATGGGTTGCCCCTGATAGCCTGACATTGCGTCCGCGGGGCGATTATGCGCCGATTCGCGTACTAGTTCCCCCAAAATTGCTGCAAGTCGTCGATGTGGTCGCGGAGTATAAGATCTCGGAAAAATCCTTGGCCTACACCGAGACCGCCCTGAGTTCCAATGATCAGAACCGGTTTTCTTCGATCGATGATGCCGACAATGCCGACCTCGCCAACAAGACCGGCATTCGTGTCGAAGGTCTCAAGGTTTCAGATTCCCTGCAATTGCGTTTGGATGCAAGCCACCGATTTGTCGGGAAGGGATATACCAATTTGGACCGGGTGTACAAGGTCGAATATGGACGCGAATGGAACTTTGATGACCTCGGCGAACGCCTGAATGAGAACGTGAGCGAAGGCATTGCCGAGTTGCGCTACGGTAAATCACTCCGTCTGTTGGGCAATGCAGGCATTCGCACCTATGGGCAACGGCTTTTTTCGATCAAACAGCTGTATGAGTTGGAAAGCAGCCACAAATGGTTGCAGGGCAAGTACACCTTCACGACCGTGGGCACTGAAGACAAGGTCGACTCGGTATTTTCAAGGTGGACCCGCCACAATGGCGACGTGCACAAAGACATCGGAAAGCTCCGTCCCGGCGTCGAGATTTGGTTGGAAGACAAAACGAAGGTCGCCGATGGAATAGCACAGGCAGGCGCATTTCGATTCGCAGACATCAAACCCTACTTCAAAACGATTAAAACCGAGAAGTTGGACCTGAGCATTTTTTACAATTACCGCAAGGAATGGGAGCAGGCCGATTCATCGTTCCGGGAAAAATCCGTTGCTCATACGGAAGGCATGAAGATCATCTGGTCGCCGACATCTACCCTCAACTTTCAGAATACCAGTTCGTTACGGAATTTTAATGTCAAGGATTCCAAATTCCTGGAAAAGGGACTTACCAACAGCCAAACCTTGATCACCAACTTTCAGGGATCGTGGTACACCAACAACCGCGTTCTGTTTTCAAATGTATTGTATGAAGTGACCTCCGAACAAGTCGCTCAAAAGCAGGTCGCGTATATCGAGGTTTATCCCGGGCAAGGCGACTACGAATGGATCGATGCCGACAGCAACGGAGTGCAGTCGCTCGACGAATTCCAGTACAGCATAAATCCCAACAGAAGCAATTTCTATGTCCGAATCCTCATCCCGTCGGCGCAACTGTTTCCGACCACAGCTTTGAACTTCAGCGGAAACTTTAAGATCGACCTTAAAAAGGCCTGGAAACGAACCGAAAGCCCCTTGTTGGAGATCGTGCGGAATACGAGTTCGATCACGAATTTCAGGGTGGCCCAAAAGAAGGCGGCAGGAAGCCAATTCGACAGCTATCTCGTGAGTCTTGGCGACGTTTTTGGGGATACGACCTTGCTCGACGCCCAATACACGTTCCGTCAGGATCTTTATTTCTTCCGGAACGACCCTGTGGGTGACCTGAAATTTTCCTACGGAGACAACAAAAACAAGCTCTTTTTGGTGAGCGGGAATGAGACAAGGAGCCTTCGGTATTGGGGAACGGAGCAGCGTTTGAATTTCGGAAAAAGCAAAAGCATCGAAAACGAGTTTCAGATCGGCAACAAAAGGAGCGAGGCAGCGCAATTTGACAGCCGCAGCTTTGACATCGACTATTGGGAAGTCAAACCAAGTATCAATTTTCAACTCAGCCGCAAGCTGAGGCTCACAACAGGCTACGAATTCAAGCACAAGGTCAATTCCAGCGACAGCACAGAGACAAAGACTACCGTGAACATGCACAAGCTGTCTTTGGACGCAAAATGGAACCTGAAGGACCGCAACAACATTTTCGGAAAGGTTGAGCTTGTGCAGGTTGGCCAAAGGGGCGATGCCGGATTTTCAGCCGAATATGAGCTACGAGAGAGTTTGCAGCCTGGTCTCAATGCGATTTGGCAGGTTTTTTCGACGATTTATCTGAGCAAGGCCTTGGAACTTGGGATCACCTATGACGGAAGGGCTGCGATCGACAAGAAAACATTGCATACCGGGCGTGTGCAGTTAAAGGCATTTTTCTGACGTTCACCCTGAATATTCGTCTGTTAACGGACCAAATGCTCCAATCCTCTTTAAATTGGGCCACAGTGTCGATTTCCGTTGGCAGTGTGGAGGCGTTTGCCTAAATTTGAATAGATTATCAACCAATTTAAGAGCTTGTATCTTCTTCTGCTCATTCTTGTTGTTGCCTCTGCAGTATTTTCGTTTTTACTCAACAAGTTTATGTACAAGTACTCGCGCAACATTGGCGCACAGTACAAAGACGAAAACATAGTCAGATGGGCGGCCACCACCAAGCCAACGGTGGGTGGTTTTTCATTCTTCTTTACTTATGTACTTGCAGGGTTGGTCTTTTGGTTTACGCAGGAGCATGGTGACGGGGTTGCCGTCGAATTCTGGGTAACCATGGCCGTCGTTACGCTCGGTTTTTTTGTTGGGCTCCACGATGATGTTTTTGAAACCAAACCTTTAATCAAATTTCTCGGGCAAGTAGGTTGTGCCTTGATCTTGATCGTATTCGACTTGGGAATCAATTTGTTTGATTTCTGGCCAGTTGACCATTTCCTTACCATCTTCTGGGTGGTTGGGATCATGAATAGCATCAACCTCCTCGACAATATGGATGGAATCACGGGCACGATATCCCTGACGATCGTGATGGCCACGGTCTTGCGAATCTTGTTGCTCGATGGCGACTCTGTAATGAATCCCTACCTGTTTACATTGTTGGCCTCCAGTGGAGCCTTTGTTGGATTTCTCATTCTCAACGTCAAACCATCCAAAATCTACATGGGTGACACCGGCAGTCAATTCCTCGGAGCCTTGCTTGCCGTGATTGGAATCAAGTTTTTCTGGAACTTCGAGGTTGATGGAAAAAGTGTCTATTGGCCGACACGCGCAATTGTGCCGGTGATGCTCTTCCTTGTTCCCATTATGGACACCACTTTTGTGACCTTTGCACGCATCATGCGTGGACAGTCGCCGTTTGTTGGCGGCAAGGATCATTTGACGCATCACATGACCTATCTTGGTGTGGCAGACAAATTCGTACCCTTCGTACTTGGGTTGGTTTCCTTGGTTTCCGGGCTGCTTGCAGTCTTTGGCCTTCGATATCTTTTGACTTGGTCGGTCGTGCAAACAGCCATTTTTGTCGGTTACATCATTGTGGTTTTTGCCATATTCTTCCGGCTCTATAAAAAAGGGGAGCGAATCGGGCTTGCAAAGCAGCGTTTTGCGCGAACCTTCGACCGTGCATTTAAAGAGAGGCAAGATCGTGAACTAGAGCCTGAGGAGGCTCAGCAGCATTCCTGAGAATGCACATTCTCTACATTCATCAATATTTCTGTCCGCCGGGCGGAATCGGTAACAACCGTTCCTTGGAGTTGGCGCGCCTGTGGGTGCAGGCGGGCCATAAAGTGACCGTTCTGACTTCGACCGCTTATTTTCCTGCGCATCTGAAAGGCGGTGATAAGCAGCAAGATCTTGAGATCGATGGAATCCATGTGGTGCCTTTAGCGGTGCCTTATTCCCATTTGATGCGTTTCAGGGAAAGAGTCAAAGCGTTCCTCCAATTTTACCGCAAGGCGCGGCAAATTGCCAAGGGACTTCCCAAGCCGGATCTGATTTATGCTTCTTCGACGCCGCCGACAGTGGGAGAGTTGGGCCGTAAACTTTCCCGACACTGGGAAATCCCTTTTGTCTTTGAAACGGTGGATGTTTGGCCCGATGTTCCAATCGGAATGGGAATTGTGAAGAATCCAGTCCTGAAGTGGTGGCTGAACCGTCGTGTCAACCGGATTTATCGGGAAGCTTCATTGATCGTGGCCCTTTCTGACGGCATGAAGGAACAAATCTTGACGCATGGTGTCGACCCTCAAAAGGTCATCGTCTCTTACAATGGCACCTCTTTGAAAGCCTTTCCTTTTCAGGCAAGAGAAGCCAAGCCAAACTTGAAGATCATCTATACCGGCACTGTGGGCTTGGCGAATGGCGTGGAGGCCATTGTCGATGTCTGCAAGCTGTTGGAAAGTCGCGGGGTGTCTGAGGTGGAGTTTAGCATCTTGGGAGGCGGAAACGACTTGGCAAGGGTAAAAGCGCATGCGGCCAATGTCGAGGTAAAAGGATTGAGATTCCTGGATCCTGTTCCAAAGGAGCAGGTTGCTGATCTGCTCGCCACTGCGGACATCGGTGTTGTGACCTTTGCTCCGTTTTCTGTGCTGCAGGCAAACAGTGCAAACAAATTCTATGACTACTTGGCGAGCGGTTTGCCTGTGCTGCTCAATTACCAAGGTTGGCAGGCGGAATATTTGGAGCAGTGGAATTGTGGGAGAGCAAGCAAGATGGGTGATTTGCATGCCTTCGCCGACAATATTGAATGGCTACTTCAAAATCCAACCGCAAGAAGCGAGATGGGAAAAAACGCAAGACGACTGGCAGAATCCCATTTTGACCGCAAAAAAATTGCCGGGGATTTGCTGGCAGGGTTTCAACGAATTCTCAATTCGGGGCATTCAACACGTGCTGTTGAATAAATGAAGGATTTGTCTTGCGATTTTTTAAATGTTGAAATGTTAATACTGTAAATATCTCACATTCAATTATTTGTGATGTATTTTTGTAATTGTAAACATTTCAACAATCAGCATCACTGAAACGATCATTGATTCACTTGACTTCGAATTCAGCCTTACCGATCATTCGCTTTTCGCAATAGGCGAGGACCTTGTACATTCCCTCAGGATAGTCGAATCCCTTGGGCTGTTCAACGGCGAGGCAAGAGCTTATCCTTTCGCCTTCGTAGTTGATTTTCGTTTTTGAGGTGTATTGCTGGTCTTCTCCGTCATATTTGAAAAAGCCACTTTTGGCGTCGTCCTTCACAAGTTTTCCATCGGGCCCCAAGATTCTTATGTAGACGTCTTTTTCGCCTTTTTTGGTCGTATTGTTTTCCTCAACCACCATGCAAACCTTGATCTCATCCATTTGGCTTGCCCTGAATGAGGTTTCCTCGACCTCGGCTCCGCTTTGCTTCTTGCGGAAAAAGGTAAACGAATGCGCCTTCAGCTTTTGGGCACCTTCCAATTGGATTCCCCGGTATTCACTGACGTTTTGGATACTGTCCCTTTGTCCTGCAGTGGTAGCAAGATCGCCTTGCAAGCTGGCAATTTGCGCATCGCGCTCCTCAAGTTCCTCCTTCAATTCGGCGATTTGGCCTTCGTACTTCTTGACGTAAAACTCAAGTGTTTCCACGCGTCCGCGCAACCTTTCAGCTTCTTGCTGCGAAATCCGGTTACGGGAGAGAAGTGATGCGATTTTCTGCTCTTGTTCCAGAATCAAGGCCTCCTTGGCCTGAAACATCGCCTCCTTTTGCTCAAGTTCGAGGTCTTTGGAATTCATGGCAAACTCAAATTCCTTGAGTTGCTGTTCGACGTTGTCAATTTCAGTGGTAAGTTCTTCTTCTGTTTGAAGACCTTCCTCGACCTCGCCACGCAAGCCCATATTTTGAATCAACAAAATGGTGACTGCGGCCACGAGAATGGAAATCATCACGATCGTAACAATCTTTCCCGTACTGATATTCCTTGGTTTCGGTTCTGACATTGCCTTGCTTCTGGGGTAATGTATCCAATGCGAAAGCCGCAAGTTGTCCCTGCGGCTTTCGCTGAAATCGATTTAAACGATTATTTCACGCTAAACTTTGAATTGCCGATGTCGTAGCCTTCGCAGAAGACGATCACACGGTAGTCACCTTTTGTATAGTCGTAGGAGGCGGGCTTGTCAAAGTTGATACAAACTTTCATGGCTTCCCGATCATAGTTGATCGTAGACTTGGATGAATAGGCGAGGTCCTCGCCATTGGCCTTGAAAAATCCGCTTTTGGATTCCTCACGGATCACCTTGTTGTCGGGACCGATCACTTGCACGAAAATATCCTTGGACCCGCGATCTGCAGCTAGATTTTGGTTGATGTCAAAGCAGATTTTCATCCCGTCAAGTTGGCCTTCGCGGAAGCTTGTTTCTTGAATCTCTTTGCCGCTGACCTTTGTACGATAGAAGTAAAAGGGACGCGCATTCAAGATTTTAGCAGTCTCCAGCTTGAACGACGTTTCGTCCAACTTTCTATTGGTTTCGCTCAGTTTCCCTGAAATCGTGTCTATTTTCCCACCCATCTCGGCAATTTGAACTTCCTTTTGGGCAAGTTGTGTTTTGAGTTCATCGATTTCGGCCTGGTATTTCTTAATGTAATACTCAAGCTGCTCCACTTTACCGCGCAGACGCTCAGCATCTTGCTGCGAAATTTTGCCAGACTTTACCAGCTGATCGATCTTCTTTTGCTTGTCGATCAACTGTTGTTCCTTCTCTGCGAGCATTCTTTCTTTTTCCTCCAATGCAAGGTCCTTGTTTTCAAGGTCTACCTTGTATTCATCGAGGTCTTGCTCGAGATTTTCGATTTCGAAGGTCATTTCACCCACCTCCGTATCCCGTTCTGCCAACGTATTTTTATAGTTGTTGCCTCTGATGTAGAATACGACGACAAGTGCAGCCAATGCAGCGATCAAAACGATGCTGATGATTCTACCTGTATTGATGCCTTTCGGTTGTTCAGAACTCATATTTGAAGAGCTGTTTTAAAGATACAATGCTTTTAATCGGCTCAAAATTACGGAAAACTTGCAAAAACCAAGGTTGTTTTCTGCAATCATGTGCTTGATTCTATACGCTAGTCTATTGGGATGGTTGGGCTCTTCAGCATCTAGAATCGGTTGTGCGGAAAAATAAAACCGGGTCGCGGAAAAAAAAAGATATGTTTCCAATCCAGCGGTATCAAAAGAGCCCTGCCATGATAAAAATGCAATTGAGACGATTATACCTGGGCGGGCAGGGTACGGATACAGCCGGGGACATATCTGCTGATTGAGACTACGCTCCGCGATCCCGGTTTTGGACATGTAAAGAGCTTATCTACCAATTTAACGAAAAAAGTAATTCGTTCAAAACAAAAAAAGTCGGCCGATCAAATTGACCGGCCGACTTTTTTTATTTTGAGCAAATCAATGCGTCACGACAAGTTTTTTGCTGAAAACTTGATCACCCGCAATCAGTTGGCAGAAGTAAACCCCTGTAGCGAGGTCAGCCGTTTCCAATGTTGCGATATGTGAACCAGCATTGAACTCGCCTTGAGCGATCACGGCGACTTGTTGTCCGAAGGCATTGGTAACCACCATGGAAATTTCCGTCACGGCAGGCAATTCAAATTGAATGCGGGCAGTGCCGTTGGTAGGGTTGGGGTACCAGTCATACAACACCACGTTGCTGTTGACCGAATTGTCCACGGAAACGATGCATACAGGAGTGGATCCTGGCGTTGAAAACGAGGTCCAACCGAGTTCCATTAAAGGCTGATAGCACCAAATGTTGGGATCACTCAAATCGACCGTTACGTCATTGCCAAAGTACCAGAACTTTGCTGGGAGATTGGGATCATTTTGCAACAATTCGAGCACAACCACAGGAACCTCGTGAACGTTTCCGTTTTCAACAACGATCGGAGCAAGCGTTGGATTCAGAACCCGGCCTTCCCAGATAAGGTCTCCGTCGGTGATCAACTGCGGGTAGGTCTGCATATTGGTTGTTAGATCTTTTGCAACCATTCTCAGGTTGGGTGCAAGGTTGCCAGATTCGCCAAAACCAATACCATTCATGGAACCGGTGAAAACCGAGGTATCGGAATCGACCCAAGTGAAATAAAGGTGTTCGCCTGCATCGTCACGGGCAACTTGACAGAAGTTGTGGGTTTTCTTGAAATTTTTTTTCCTTTGAAAAGGGTTTTTTTTAAAAATTTGTCCCCCCGGGGGGGGGTGGGGGGGGGGGCGGGAACCCCCCGGGGGGGCGGGGGTGAAAAGCCCCCCGGGGGGGGTCGGGGAAAAACGGGGCCGGGGGGGGGGGGGGGGGGGGGGGGGGGGGGGGGAGGTCGGGGGGGGGCGGGGGGGGGGGCGGGGGGGTAAAAAAAAGGGGGGGGGGAAAAACGCCGCCGCGGGGGGGGCCGGGGGGTTTCCCGGGGGGGGGGGGGGGGGGGGGGGGGGGGGGGGGGGGTTTCGGGGGGGGGGGGGGGGGGGGGGGGGGGGGGAAGGGGGGGGGGGCCCGGGGGGGGGGGGGGGGCCCGGGGGGGGGGGGGGGGGGTGGGTTTGGGTTGGGGGGGGGGGGGGGGGCCGGGGGGGGGTTGGGGGGTTGGGGGGTTGGGGGGGGGGGGGGGGGGGGGGTTGGGGGTTGCGGGGGCCGGGCGGGGGGGGGGGGGGGGGGGGGGGGGGGGGGGGGGGGGGGGGGTTCCCGGTCCGGGGGGGGGGGGGGGGGGGGGTTTGGGGGGGGGGGGGGGGGGGGGGGGGGGGGGGGGGGGGGGGGGGGGGGGGGGGGGGGGGGGGGGGGGTGGGGGGGGAAGCCCCGGGGGGGGGGGGGGGCCGGGGGGGGGGGGGGCTGGCCCCGGGGGGGGGGGGGCGGCCCGGGGGGGGGGGGGGGGGGGGGGGGGGGGGGGGGGGGGGGGGGGGGGGGGGGGGGGGGGGGGGGGGGGGGGGGGGGGGGGGGGGGGGGGTGGGGGGGGGCGGGGGGGTGGGGGTTTTGGGGGGGGGGGGGGGGGTTTGGGGGGGTTTGGGGGGGGGGGGGGGGGGGGGGGGGGGGGGGCGGGGGGGGGGGGGGGGGGGGGGGGGGGGGGGTGGGGGGGTTGGGGGGGGGGGGGGGGGGGGGGGGGGGGGGGGTTTTTTTTTTGGGGGGGGTGGGGGGGGGGGGGGGGGGGGGGGGGGGGGGGGGGGGGTGGGGGGGGGGGGGGGTTGGGGGGGGGGGGGGAGGGGGGGCGGGGCTGGGGGGGGGGGGGGGGGGGGGGGCGGGGGGGGGGGGGGGGGGGGGGGGGGGGGGGGGGGGGGGGGGGGGGGGGGGGGGGGGGGGGGGGGGGGGGGGGGGGGTGGGGGGGGAGGGGGGGGGGGGGGGGGGGGGGGGGGGGGGGGGGGGGGGGGGGGGGGGGGGGGGTGGGGGGGGTTCCCGGGGGGGGGGGGGGGGGGGGGGGTGGGGGGGTTCTTGGGGGGGTGGGGGGGGGGGGGGGGGGGGGGGGGGGGGGGCGGCGGGGGGGGGGGGGGGGGGGGGGCGGGGGGGGGGGGGGGGGGTCCTTGGGGGGCTGGTGGGGGGGGTTGGGGGGGGGCGGCCCGGGGGGGGGGGGGTGTGGGGGGGGGGGGGGGGGGGGGGGGGGTGGGGGGGGGGGGGGGGGGTGGGGGGGGGGGGGGGGGGGGGGGGGGGGGGGGTTTTGTGGGGGGGTTTTTTTGTGTTGGTGGGGTTTTTTTTTCAATGGTGATCGGTGCGGAACCACCTCCATAGGTGCCACGGAAAGTCAAAACTGGGCTAAGATAGGTAACATCCCAGGTGGCTCCGCCGTCTGGAGTATAGATATCCGCCATGAACTTGGCCAGACCTGAAGAGATGGCAAATCCGCCACCAAAGGTTCCGATGATATTGGCCATGTGCACGTTGCCATCCCTATCGACGGTCATGTCAAAATCAAAACCTCCAATGGCGCGGCCGTCAGACGCAGGATTGCCAAGCGAGTCAATCCACAACGTTTGAAGGCTGTCGGCGATCCAAGAAATTGCATCAAGGTCCACTTCCATCGCAGAACCCCAAGTATCACCACCGTCAGTGGTTTTGAGGAACACGGGCAACAATGTTTCATTGTTGGTGTTGGTACCGGCAAGCACATTGGCCATCATGCCGATGTATCCCGTCATGCCATCTGGGGAGAATGCAATGTTGGGACCCACCATTGAAATCGAGCCGTCAAATGTTTTGTCAAAGCCTGGATCCAATTTATGCTCCAAAACCCAATCCATGTCGGATGTACCTGTGTTATAAGTGCCTTTGTAAACGCGGAGCGAATCCATGGGATTGGTTCCATCAAAGGAAATGTCGATTGCCCAGAATTCGCCAGGCAAGCCCTCGCAAAGTCCGCCAGGCAGCAATACCGGCTCACCATCGAATTGATAGTGTTCAGTAGCGGTTGGTGCTGCTGAAGTTGAGATGTCAGAAAGACCATTCACTTGACCAATCCAACCCGGAGTGGGAAAACGATTGGTAGGCGCAACGTAAACCAATTTCTCATTCAACGGATTGGAAGTCCCGGTTTCATTGAAAAAGGAGCAGTTTGGGTAGCGACCGTAGTTGGTGTAAATGGTTTGCAATGGCCCAATGTCATTGCTGAAGGATGCACCGTTGTCGATGGAGATGTCATAGCGAAACTTACCATTCTCAGTGCCGGCACCTCCAAAGACAGTGATGTCTTGACGGTGAATAAAAGCCACTGCGTCCGTCAAGTTGTCGACTGCTACCTGATTTTGTTCTCCGCGTAGCGCAGTGAGCGCATTGCTGGCAGTACCGAGGCCAACGGGATTCACTGCGCTGACTTTTCCATTCGTATGCGAAACTGGAGCAATCGGAGTGATTTCATGCGCCAACATTTGGTGTTGGTCATGAAAGTCAGAAACCAGCTTGTCAAACCGAGGTTTGAAGGTTTCCCGAGCATTGAGCTGTTCGGTGGTAGCGACCGCCTTGGGAGCGGGTCGCTGTGCCTGCCCCAAAAGCGGCAAGCCGGCAAGGATGCAAACTGAAATACGTAAAAGATTTCTCATATTTTTAATTGTAGTTGAATAGAGCATTAAAGTAGTGCTTTTTGAGGAATTTGCCAACAGCATTGCCGTTCCAATTCAATACACAGATCAATTTTAAGGGGAAAATTGCCTCCGCAGGGGGCCTTTCTTGCTGAATTGCAAACAAAAAAAAGGGGCCGACGTTGTCGGCCCCCCTTTTTTTATGATTGAACCCAATTACTTGGCGACAACCAATTTCTTGCTGATCACTTGACCATTGGTGCGGAGGTTGTAGAAATACACGCCCGAAGCCAATTCCTCAGTGTTAGCAACAACGCGGTGAGCACCAGCGGCATATTCGCCATTGGCAAGCACTGCAACTTGCTGACCGTAAACGTTCACCAAATCCATGGATACATTCGAGATTGCTGGCAATTCGAAGGTGATCACAGACTGATTGGCGGTTGGGTTAGGGAATGCATTGCCCAACACCACGTTGCTTTCGACGTTGTTGTCAACACCGACTGCGCATGGAGGAGTTGCACCGGCAAATGCAAAGGCATCCCATGAAAGGCTCATGGAAGCTGGGTTGCACAAAGAGCTGGCGCAGATCGTAGCATCGTTACCGAAGTAGTAGAAGTTGGTTGGGTCGACTGGCTCGCTCGCAGGCAATTCTGTGATAACGATAGGTAGCTTGAAGCAACCTTGGCCATCGCTCAACACGGTAGGAGCCATTGTAGGCCAGAGTGCACGACCTTCCCAGATCAAGTCGCCGTCAGTAACCAACTTAGGGTAGCTCTGCTCGCCAGTCAAGACGTTCATTGCTGCAATACGGAGGTTAGGTGCAGTGTTGTCGGATTGACCGAAACCGATACCATTTTGGTTGCCGGTTACAAGTGCGGTGTCAGAGTCAGACCATGCATAGAAAATGTACTGACCATCTTCGCTGCGTGCGATTTGGCACTGATTGTCCATAGATGCTGTGCTAGCAGTACTACCAAAAGTAGCTGTACGGAAGGTCAACACTGGGGAGATGTAAGCAGCTGTCCAAGTTGCACCACCGTCTGGGCTGTAGATATCGGCATAGAACTTCTCGATGCCGGAAGCGATCGAATAAGCCTGGCCAGAACCATGTGTACCTACGACGGTACCCAAGTGAGGATTGCCATTGGCATCGACGGTAAAGTCGAAGTCAAATGAGCAGGTTGCGATACCGTCAGAAGCAGGGTTGCCAAGTGAGTCGGTCCAGAAAGCCTGAAGGCTGTCTGCGATCCAGGGAACGCTGTTCAAGTTCATTTCAACAGGAGTGCTCCAAGTTGCACCGTTGTCGGTGGTTTTGGAGAAACATGGGGAGTAAACTTCGTCAGTACCACCGGTAAGGTCGCCCAACCATGCTACCCAGCCAACGCTACCGTCAGGTGAGAAGGAGATGTTTGGTCCGATCATGTACACAGTACCGTCAAAAAGCGTATTGTGCGCGGGGTTCAAAGTGCCAACTTGTGTCCAAGCTGCGTCGCTTGAACCTGAGTTGTAAACACCTTTGAATACAGTCACAGGACCGTTCAAGTCAGCACCGTTGTATTCAAAGTCAGCTGCCCAAAACTCGCCTGACAAACCTTCAGTAAGGCCGCCTGGGAGCAGGGTCAACGTCGTTTGGAAGTCATAGTGCTCGGTGGCTGTTGGTGAACCTGAGGTAACCAATGAGCTCACGCCATTGAAGTGACCGTCCCAAGAAGCTGCCAAAGTTGGCGCATAAGGAATGATCTTGGCATCCAAAGGATTGGTGTTTCCTGCTGGATTGTAGATCATACCGTTTGGATAACGGGCTGGCAAAGTCATCGTTGGATTCAACGTGCCGATGTCGTTGTTGAATGTCGTACCACCATCGATGGATACGTCATAGCGAAGGTTGCCGCTTGATCCACCAAAGACAGTTTGGTTGTTGCGGTGCATGAAACCAACAGCATCAATGGCATCGTTGGCAAACACTTGGTTTTGCTCGCAGCGCAAAACGGTGAAGGCATTGCCAGCGGTGCCGATGGTCACAGGGCTCACAGCTGAGACTTTACCATTTGGTGAAACCACAGGTCCGGTAGGCAAGCTGGTTGCGCGCACCATGGACTGCTGTTCCACATCGTGGAAAATCATCATGTTTTTGACATTAAAAGCAGTCGCATTGAGCTGCTCAGGGCTTGCAACGTACTTCTGCTTCACAGGCGCATTTTGTTGCCCGAAAACTGAAGTAGCCACCAGCCCAGCAAGAGCGAGTGTAGTAAATTTCTTCATACTCATACAATGTCTCAAATAACTTTAAAGTTTCTACTAATGTTGTAATGCAAATCAAGAACAATTCGCAGTATCAAGATCACAAACTTAACGAATTCGCAGGAAAATTCAACACTTTTTATTTACCCAAAATGCATTTTAGGTTGAATCTTTTTCCACAACGATTCGCCAATTAGCGCAATTCTGTACAAATTTCTCCTTTTGAGGAGAATTCAGTAAAGCAAAAAAGGAGCCCCTTGGTTGAAGGACTCCTTTCTCATTTTTCGTTTCTACGAGGTACGCGGTCGCGCGTCGCTCAGCGGTTGGGACGGAAATGCGTATCCTCCAATGCAACCACCGTACGCGGATTTGTATTGATGATATGTACGCCATAGGCATCCTCAGGATTAGATGCAGGCAATACCGTTGCAGCTCCTTCCGTCATTGGCGGATGGGTGGGGTTAAACATTCCGAAAAACCAAGTTAACAGTCCAAATAAGGCATTCATGGCAATGTGTTTTAAAAGTCCTACCTAAATTCTAAAGCTAATATCGCTAACGCAAACGCACTGTTACAACCTTAAACACTCCGTTGAATTACGCAGTAATCAGGGGGTGAATTGACAATAAGATCCAATTCTGGTCGCCTGAATCGTTTTTGCCTTGCTTAGAAATCGAGTTCGATTACGCACTCGATTTGAATTGTCTCCAACAAAAACACTTTTTTTTACCCCCTAAACTTGCCAAAAAACGGATTAGCTTTGCTTTTTTCCTTCGATTTCTCTCTGGAGCCGAGCCGCTTGAAAATTAAAGATACATCGATCACACGGATAATGCAAAGTTCATCTTCTGCATTTCAGGTGTATCAGGTGTCACGGTATGGTTCTTTGTTGCTCGGAGCCGTGTTGATGGCGTGGCTGGGTGCAGAAAAAGAGGAAATCAATCATTTTGAAACACTTCTGCTCATCAGCGGATCCGTCACTTTTTTTTGGGTCGGGGGTTTGCTTGACGGTTTCCTGCTGCTTTACAAACGAAATGCCGAAGGCAATGCCCTTGGTATCCTGAGAGATACGCAATGGGCCGTCCTCACCCTGGCCCTTTTGAGTACATTGGCTTTTTTCCTCGTCGGATACTTTGCCTATCCTCAACTTGATCCCGGAATCCTTGGAATATTTGCCCTGTACCATTGTCTCGAAACCATGAGCCATCAATTTCCCTACCAATTGGTGGCTACAGGACGTTCAAAGGACTTGTTCCAATTTGCTGCAGTCAGCGGATTGGGTTACGTACTTTGTATCGCTGTGCCACTCGCGGCAGGTTGGGGAATGGAAGGGATAGTTCCAATGCTGTTGCTGCTCGTGGTTGCCAAGACGACCTGGGGTTTTCAGCGCTTAGCCAATCAAGGTTACGGAAATCAAACCGCAAGCGAATCCTACCGCGCGCTCTGGAAAATCAGCCTGCCATTGGCACTCACGACTTTGCTGAGTCAAAGCGCGGTGTACGTCGACGGGTTTCTCGTGGAGACCTACTTTCCAGATGCCTTTGTCGATTTCCGCTATGGCGCCAAGGAATTTCCGCTTGTACTCTTGCTCGCAAACTCCATGAGCATTGTAAAGGCGGGCGAAATAGCTGCGGCGCATGGTACCGGTAAGCTGATGGATGCTTTCCAGGATCTGAAAAAAGCATCTTCACGCTTGATATTGAGCATGTTTCCTATCGCGATTGCTTTTCTTCTGGCGAGTGGTCCGTTGTTTGCATTCGTATTCAAAGGCCGGTTTCCATTGGCCGTGCCCGTTTTTGATTTGTTTCTCCTGCTCACGATTCCAAGGTTGATGTTCCCGCAATCGATCATCCGTGGCTATCACAAAACGTTTGCGATGACCTTCAGCGCCGGCGTCGAATTGGTCATCAATGTGGTCTTAAGCCTGATTTTGATGCAATACTTTGGAATCGCAGGCATCGCGGCGGCTACTGTGATCGCCTTTTTCGCCGAAAAAATCATCCTGCTCACCTATACCCAAGTAAAGTTGGGAATCGGATGGACCCGGTACGCCCCAGTCCTTCAGTGGGCGTTGGGGAGCGGTTTATTGCTTGCACTTTGGCTTGTTAAGTACCTGGTTTTTCCATTCTAAGGCGATCGGGCCGATTAATCCTGAAACAAATGTGCATAGCCGGGCAAGGCCTGTGCTCCACCGCTGTGAATCACAAGTGCAATGCTGCAGTGCGACATTTCCTCCAAAATTTTCTCTGCCGTCGCCAAGTGCTTCGCTGAATAAATCGGATCCGTGAAAATGCCCATCCCGGCGAAGCGCTTGATCGCTGCGATCACTTCGGCGTTCACGCTGCCATAAGACCTCCCGAATGCAGGCCGATGCAATAGCATACGATCCCTCAGGTCAGGCAAGGGGCGTTCAAACAATTCGGCATACCAAGCTCTGTAAGTCTCGAATTTCTGTAAAAACACTTCCTCCTTGTCGGCCATCAAAGTGATATGGACCTTGGCTTTCATTCCCAAGTCAAACATCCCGAAAAGCAAAGCAGCTGCACTGAGCCCCGTTCCTGCGTCGATAAAGATGTCGGTAAATTCTCCGGCTTCTTCTTCATTCCTGCGAATGTCGGCTGCCAAGGTCATCGCCCCGGCCAAGGCCTCCTTGACACAGGCCCCTTCAGGAAGGTACAGCGCACGATTACCATCCGCCCGGCATGCTGCAACAAATTCAGCAGCAAGCTTTTCCACTTCCGGCCATTGTGCTGAATCGATCAGGTGCCATTCGTCCCGCGGGACAAGCAAACTCAGCAAAAATTGATTCGTTCCCTCCGCATGACCTTTTTTGAGGAATGGAACCGGCCGAATGCCGTTTTCGCGCAGCAGCATGGACGCCGACAACATTTGGTTGCTGTTGGCGCTGCCAATCAAGGCAACCGTTTGTATTCGGCGCGTTTGGAGCCAAGGTAGGATGGAGGCGTACTTCCGGAGTTTGCCACCCGTCATGCCAAAGCGAACCTCGTCTTCGCGTTTGAGGTGGACTTGGTGCCAATGCGGACCATAAAAATGCCACCATCCGCCGAGGCGGGTTTGCGGCACGAGGTCCCAGTCGATGTTATTTGCCTTGATAGGTCGGTTTCCTTTTTTCTACGAATGCATTCACGCCTTCCTGATAATCCTCAGTGCGGCCTGCGGTTTCCTGCCCGAATTTTTCCTGCTCCAGCATATCGTCGAGCGACGACTCAAAGCTGCGGTGCAACATGCGTTTGATCAGGCCGATGGCCTTGGTCGGGGCATTGGCGTAACGCTGCGCGATGGCAGCAACCGTCTCGTCGAGTTGCTCGGCCGGTACGACCTGATTGACCAATCCAAGACGATACGCCTCTGCGATCGGAAGCTTCTCACCCAAAGTCGCGATTTCGAATGCTTTTTGGCGGCCGACGAGTCGGGGAAGGAAAAAGGACGATCCGCTGTCAAGCACCAAGCCAATATTGGCAAATGCCCAGACCATCGAGGCGGTATCGACGGCGACGACGTAGTCGCAAGCCAAGGCCAAGCTCGCGCCCGCGCCTGCGGCAACGCCATTCATACGGCAAATGAAGGGCTTTTCGGTTTGCGTGATCAATCGCACCATGGGATTGTAGCGTTTGTCAACCGATTCGCCCAGACTGCGTTTCGTTCCGACCACTGCCTGTAAATCCTGCCCGGAGCAAAATGCCTTGCCCGCGCCCGTGAGCACGACCGCACGCACCCCCGGATCCTTGCGCGCCTCCTTGAGGGCATCGATGAACTCAAAACTCATCGGATTGTCAAACGCATTGTAGCGTTCGGGCCGGTTGAGGGTGATTGTCGCGACCTTGTCTTTGACTTCGTAGAGCAGGATTTCAGACATATATATAAGGTATCAAACTGCCGATTGCCGACGTCCGAAATTTAAGAAGGATTCGGGGAATTGGAAATGGGATTTGCTAGCCTTCGAATCCGGGTTGAGGCTTTTGCTCAATTCCAAGGAAACGCTACCACGATCACCACTGCGGCCGCGACACCGGCTGCCCATCCGACGACAATCTGCAGCCAATCGTGGGACTTCACGCGCATTCGGGCCCAAGCGATGCAGAGTGAGAGACATAGTGTGAGTGTGAAAAGAGCC
>JADKCL010000027.1 GCA_016718825.1 Bacteroidota bacterium
GCCTTCAAAAGCTACACGGGCAAACTTCTGCTCGAAACAATTGAGAAAAACCCGCGCGAAAGCAGAAAGGAATGGCTGATGGACCGATTTTCCTACTTTGGTCGGACGTTGGCAATGGATACGCAAAGGCAATTTTGGGACAGGGAAAACTATCCAGAGGAGATCAGGACAGATGATTTTTCTTGCAAAAGCAGCATTACATCCATGAAAATCCCGTGAGGGCAGGTTTTGTGTTTCGGTCTGAGGATTGGAGCTATTCGTCGGCTTGCCCGGAATGTCCGGTCCCGATCGTAAGGTTCTGATAGTGGTTTTTCGCCGGAGGCAAATGTTCGGTCGGCGTGCGGCAGGATGCCGCCGCCTCCTCGAGCCCGTCCCGCCGCCTCGCCACAAGGCATCCGAACATTTGCCTCCGGCGCATTTTCTCCTGTGCCTTCTATTTCCCTATCTTTGCACCTCCAAAAAAAGCTATCGAAAATGCATCGTTCACATACCTGCGGCGAACTCCGCCTCGCACATGTCGGTCAAGAAGTCACCCTCGCTGGATGGGTCCAAAAAGCACGTGACCACGGTCACTTCAACTTTGTCGATATCCGTGACCGCTACGGCATCACGCAGGTCAATGTCCATGCCGACAACCCGGCCCTCTACGAAGTGTCCCAAACCCTTGGCCGCGAATTTGTCGTCAAAGTCACCGGCATCGTCACCGAACGCACCAGCAAAAACCCCAAAATCCCCACAGGCGACATTGAAATCGTGCCGACATCCATCGAAGTCCTGAACGAATCCAAGGTCCCGCCATTTATGATCGAAGAGGAAACCGACGGTCAGGACCAACTGCGGATGAAATACCGCTTCCTCGACCTGCGCCGCGGGCCGCTCCAACGCAACATGCAGCTGCGTCACCGCCTCGGCATCGAAACGCGGAAATTCCTCGACAGCCTCGGTTTCCTCGAAATCGAGACACCTTATATGATCAAGAGCACGCCCGAGGGCGCGCGTGACTTCATCGTCCCTTCGCGGATGAACCCTGGGCAGTTTTATGCCCTGCCGCAGTCGCCGCAGACCTTCAAGCAGATTCTGATGGTGAGCGGCTATGACCGTTATTTCCAGATCGTGCGCTGCTTCCGGGACGAGGACTTGCGTGCCGACCGTCAGCCTGAGTTCACGCAGATCGACTGCGAAATGGCCTTTGTCGAGCAGAGCGATATCTTGAAGACCTTCGAAGGGTTGTTCCGCCACCTCTTCAAGGAAATCAAAGGCCTGGAATTCTCCGAAATCCCGCACATGACCTACGGCGAGGCCATGCGCCGCTTCGGCAGCGACAAACCCGACATCCGCTTTGGGATGGAAATCAGGGACATCAGCGACCTCGCCAAGCACAAGGACTTCGCGGTCTTCAACGACAGCGAATTGGTCGCGGGCATCTGCGTCCCCGGCGCAAGCGAATACACCCGCAAGGACCTCGACGGCCTGACGGAATGGGTGAAAGTGCCCCAAATCGGTGCCAAAGGCTTGATTTACGTGAAGGTCAACCTCGACGGATCGGTAAAATCATCGGTCGATAAATTTTACGACGAAGCCGACCTGCGCGCATGGGTGACCCGCATGGAAGCAAAACCGGGCGACCTACTATTGATTTTGACCGGCAAGGACGAAAAAACCCGCAAGCAGCTCGGCAGCCTCCGCGTCGAGATGGGCAACCGCCTCGGATTGCGTCCAAAAGACACATTCCAGCCGCTGTGGGTCATCGACTTCCCGCTTTTGGAATGGGATGAAGAGAAACAACGTTGGTCAGCCATGCACCACCCGTTCACCTCGCCCAAACCCGAGCAATTCGAGCAATTCATCAAGGGCGAAGACCTCGGCAGCGTGCTCGCCAACGCCTACGACCTCACGATGAACGGCGTCGAATTGGGTGGCGGTTCGATCCGTATCCACGACCGCAAGCTTCAGGAACGCATGTTTGAGATTTTGGGCTTCACGCCCGAATCAGCACAAGCGCAATTCGGATTCCTGATGGGTGCCTTCGAATACGGTGCACCTCCTCACGGCGGCATCGCCTTTGGCTTTGACCGCCTGAGCGCGATGTTTGGTGGCGACGACAGCATCCGCGACTACATCGCCTTCCCCAAAAACAACATGGGACGCGACATGATGATCGACAGCCCAAGCGTGATCGAGACCGAGGCCTTGGATGCGCTGTTTATTGGGGTGCGGGAGGATTTGTTGCCGAAGTAGTGGGCATGAGATTTCGCGCCGGTTTGGGGATCGTGATTGGGCTATTGCTGCTGGGATGCCAAAGTGATCCGAAGGCGACCTTGACCACCATCGATTCGCTTCCAGATTCGTCCGCAGCAATACCGGACCCTCCCGAAATCACCACTGCGTTGCCTGTGAAACCGCTTCAGGCCCTGCCAACAGGGTATTATCTGGATTCGATCACTGAATGGGACAGCCTCACAGAGCATTCGACAAAACTCTATTTCCCGCAATCAGCGCATGACACTCTCTTGAATGCAATGATTCGCAAGGCATTGGCAGCCACAGCAAAGGAATATGAGCCTGAGCCCAGCGCGGACATTTTCCAGAGTTCGTCGTATGATCAATGGGTGACATCGGTGACCGTGAGCCACGACTTGTTGAGCATCCATTACCTGGCGCAGAGTTTTATTTGGGGCGGCACATTTGTCCTCACCCCTGCATGAACATCGATGCGCACGCACAAATGGATCCGGCTCGATGTGCTGTCCTTTTCAGGCAACATAGCAGCCTTTGTGATGGGTGATGCGCAATCGGATCGGGCTTCAGAACTCGACCCGAAGGATTTGGTCAACGATCTCGATTTTCATTTCAGGAAGGATGGGATGGTGCTCTGTTTTGACGACTATACCAAAGGCCCCGGCATGGAGGAGTTTTTGGTGGCGATGGATGGCATTCAGGCCTATCTCAAGCCTTGGGCAATCGAGCAATTGGGTTGGGCATCAAAATAATTTTCAGTCCGCATCCAACTTCGATCCCGCGAATTCAAATCGCAAAACTACCCCCCAAACAGCATCCCGTCCACAGGCGAACTCGCCTTGGCGTGATAGGCCTTGGGGATGCGGCCCGCGCGGAAGGCTTTGCGGCCGGCTTGGATGCCGAGGTTCATGGCTTCGGCCATCATGACAGGGTCTTGTGCTTGGGCAATTGCCGTATTGAGCAAAATGGCGTCGTAGCCGAGTTCCATGCCCAAGGCGGCATCGCTTGCGGTGCCGATCCCTGCGTCAATGACCAATGGAATTGAAATCGCATCGCGAATCAACTGCAAATTGTGCGGGTTGCGGATGCCCAATCCCGTGCCAATCGGCGAAGCGAGTGGCATCACAGCTGCGCAACCGATATTGGCGAGGCGCTTGCACAAAATCAAGTCGTCGTTGCAATAGGGCAACACCACAAAGCCCTTGGCTACCAAGGTTTCGCAGGCCTTGAGCAGCTCCAAACCATCCGGCAGCAGGGTTTTTTCATCGCCGATCACCTCGACTTTGATCCAGTTTACACCGAGGGCTTCGCGGGCGAGTTCGGCGGTGAGGACGGCCTCCTTGGCGGTGTAGCAACCGCTGGTATTCGGCAAAAGTTGGTAGCCTTTGAGGAAGTCGTGCGAAAGAAAGGTATGTTCGGGATGGCGGAGGTCTAGGCGGCGGATGCTCACCGTCACGATTTCCGCGCCACTCGCTGCAATGGCACGAAACATGAGGTCAGGATTGGGATAGGCGGAGGTGCCGATCATCAACCGCGAACGAAATTCCTTGCCGCCGAGGCTCCAAATGTCTTCTGTTGCAGAATTCATTCGGCAAAGGTAATACATCTATCACATCCCAAGGCTTTCGTTCGCAGTTGCGCAGGTGATCCTGGTCACATTCTGCGAAGCGGCCTTACTGGGCGACTTTCGCCGGATCGACCAAATCCATCACTTTGGCTTGGGTGCGTTTCAGGCGCGGAATGGATTCGTGCTGCACATAGGGATTTTCGGGATGCTGCGGGACGTAGTCCTGATGGTAGTCTTCGCCAACCCAGAATTTCTCAAAGGCCTTCAATTCCACGGCAACCTTTCCTTGTCCGGTCAGACGCGGATCTGCGAGGGCCTTTTCTGCGACCGCTTTTTCGGCAGGATTGCGGTAGAAAATAATCGTGCGGTACTGCGAACCGCGATCAGGACCTTGGCCATTGACCTGATAAGGGTCGATCGAGGCCATGAAAACTTTCACCAAACTGGAAAAGCTGACCACGGTCGAATCAAAATAAATTTCGACGGCTTCGGCATGGCCCGTCCTTCCTGTCCCGCTTTCCTCGTAGGTCGGATTCTCCGTATGTCCGCCTGAATAACCGGAAATCACTTCTTTGACGCCTTTGATGCTCTCAAAAACGGCCTCCTCGCACCAGAAACAGCCTCCGGCAAAGGTGGCATGTTGCCATTGGGCGAGTTCTGCCTTGGTGGCGGGGGCCATCGGCTTTTCTTTTTTCCCCGCGTCGGCTACGGCCGTGGTGGACGTCGGATTGGTACATCCGCCAGCGGAAACAAGACCTGCAACGGCAAAAATCAATGCAGCGATTTTCATGCGGTTATTTCTTTGATTTTTCGAAGTGAAGGGCGACACCGTCCATGCAATAACGGAGACCGGTGGGCTTGGGGCCATCGTCAAACACGTGTCCGAGGTGGGCGTCGCAACGCGCACAAGTCACTTCGTCGCGGGTCATGCCATGCGAATTGTCCAAGGCCACGGCCACACTTTTGGTCGAATAAGGCTTCCAATAGCTCGGCCATCCCGTCCCGGAATGAAACTTGGTTTCGCTGGTAAAAAGGGGATTGGCGCAGCAAGTGCAATAGTAGATGCCTTTGTCTTCGACTTCGTAAAGCGCACTGCTGAAAGCACGTTCGGTGCCTTGGCGCCGGGTGATTTCAAATTCGTCGTCGGTCAGGATTTTTTGCCATTCGTCGTCGGATTTATAGACTTTTTCCGTCCAGACGGTGTCTGCAGGATTCCATTTCAGGTCCCGGTCGATCGTCGTCGTGTTGGCGTTGGCGCTCGTTTCGGTGGAAGCAGGTGCAGTCCGCGGACTACAAGCGGTGAAGATGCTCGTGATCAGCAAACCGAATATCAAGGTGTACATGGCTTTGGGAAACATTTGCGAGATAAACGGACTGAATGGGGATTTGGTTCACGCCGACGGGGAATATTTGCAAAACCAATGCCCGTGGGCCGGAATTCTGATTCTCAAGCACGTTTTGCAGCATCATTCAAACTTTTTTGCCACCTTCGAATTTCAAAATGCGATTTCACCCCAAATTCAACTTTCCATGCTGATCAAACGTTCACTTTTGCTTCTGTTGATGATGCTCGCCTTGAGTGCTTCGGGATTTCCGCAGTCCTTCTTCCACGACTTCAATGCGGCGATCCAAAAGCGTGATACCACGACCTGCAAGGCCATTTTGGAGCAATGGAAGGCAGAAAAACCGGAGGATCCGGAGCGGTACTGCTCCAACTTCAACTACTTTGCCACGGTCGCGAAAAAAGAAATTCTGCGGCTCGACACCAAACCCGGCCCCTCGGGTGGTGAACAGTTGGTGATCAAGGAGCAGGGCAAAAAAGGCGAAACGGCCGGCTACCTTTACGGCGACGCCTACTATGATCCGACCCTGCTCGATCAAGGTCTTGCACATATCGACACGGGCATCACAAAATTCCCGAACAGGCTCGATATGCGATTCGGCAAAATCTACATTCTCGGTGAGGCCAAAGACTACAAGAACTTCACCGAGGAGGTTCTGCGTGCCATCGACTACGGCGCCACGATCGACTACAAATGGCTTTGGACCAGCGATACCCCAAAGGAAGACGCCAAACGCTTTATGCTCAGCTGCATTCAAGACTATGTCGTGACGCTCTACAATACAGAAAACACCGCGCTACTTGACAATATTGCCCGCATTTCTGAAAGGGTCCTGAAATACGAACCCAACCATATCGAAAGCCTTTCCAATCTCGCCATTACCTTTCTCTACGCAGAAGAATATGACCAAGCACTTGTCCCGTTGCTAAAGGCGCATGCCTTGGTGCCCGATGATTACATTGTGGTAAACAACATTGCCCATTGCTACCGGCTCAAGGGCGACAAGAAAAATGCCATTCGCTACTACAAATTGATGGAGGATTCGGGCGAAGAAGAGTTTCGTGCTGTAGCCAAGGAAAAGCTGAAGGAGTTGAAATGAACGCAAGGCAGATCGTCAAAAGGACGCGAACCTCATGGCGAATTGGTGGCTAACATCATGGGCATCCGGCATATCGCCTTTGATCTGCAGAAGCAGCTGTTTCCCGTCTCCGCGACGGCCATTCGCAGCGACCTTCTGGCCAACTGGGAATATTTGCCCGACAGCGTCAAGCCCTATTTTTGCATCAAAGTGGCGATTCTCGGAACGGAATCCACCGGGAAGACGACTTTGGCGACCGCTTTGGCCAAGCATTATGGTTGTGGATTGGTGTTGGAAGCCGCAAGAGGGATCGTTGAAAATTCGAATGCGTTTTCACTTTCAGACTTGCAATCGGTGGTGACGGCACATACGAGCAATATTCATGCAGCAAGCTGCGGCATCAGCCCTTTGATCGTCATCGACACCAATCTCTACACGACCCTGTCGTATTCCCTGTTTTCGCTGGAGCAGGAATTGCAGGTAAGTGCTTCGGATGTTGCCACGAATAGGGCTGACCTTTGCCTCTATCTCTGCAAGGACGCCCCCTATTTTCAGGATGGAACGAGACTTTCGGAACAAAGTCGAGATCGACTCGATGATTCGCACCGGAAAGTTCTGCGGGAGAAGGGTATTGAATTTGTTGAAATTGATGGCAATTGGAACCAACGTTTTCACCGGTCGACGCAATGGATCGATCAGTTGCTGAAGGAGGCACACCATAGATTTTGACGTCTGAGGACAAATCGCCATCTTGCAGTATGCAATGCCTTGATTGTTGCTGAAAACCCACTAAATAATTGATGATGAATACTTTTACACGTACATTTTTTGGCGCTTTTGCCATTTTCTTTTGCTGGCAAATCAGCCTTCAAGCGCAGGCGGTCCGTCACGATGTGATTCTTGAAGTCGCGACCGGTACTTGGTGCCAATATTGTCCAGGAGCTGCGATGGGCGCTGACGAATTGGCCGCTGCGGGCGCAGCCGTCGGAATTGTCGAGCATCACAACGGCGATGCGTATACGATCCCTGCTTCCGATGGCAGGAACAACTACTATGCTGTGTCGGGCTTCCCTACTGCTTGGTTTGACGGCGCAAACGCTTTGGTAGGTGGCAGCCATACGGTTTCGCTATTCCCATCTTACCAGCAACGCTACAATGCTGCAAAAATCGTCGCCACACCCTTTGAGCTCAGCGGAAGTTGGGTACAAAATGGTGCAAACATCGACATCACGGTCAATGTCGATCAACTGGGAGCTTATTCTGGCTCCAATTTGAGGCTCCAAGCAGCATTGACAGAGTCCAACATCATGGTAAACTGGCAAGGTTTGTCCAAATGCGATTTTGTGAACCGGGCGATGTATCCTGATCACAATGGCACGGCCATCACGACCACCCAAGGTGGACCAACAGTGACACAGACATTCAGCATGGCGATTGACCCGTCTTGGGTGCAGCAGGAAATGCAATTGGTGATTTGGATCGAGAATAGCGTCACCAAGGAAATTTTCAACGGACGGATGATTACCCTTTCGACCGCGGCGCATGCCGTGGATGTCTCCGCCGTGGAAATTGGCAACACCGTTGCCTCACAATCTTGCATCACAAGCATTGCCCCCGAAGTCGTGATCCGCAACATGGGCGCCAATGACCTCACCGCCGCCACGATCACCTATGACATGAACGGTGGCACACCGATGGTCTTCAATTGGACCGGCACGGTACCCTACTTTGCGTATGCCAACGTTACACTTCCTGCGATCTCCTTCGCGCCACAGGCAACCAACACACTGACGGTCACCATTTCTGTTCCTTCCGATTCCAGCATTGGGAATGACGTCGTCACTAAAACCTGGGCCGAGGCAAGCCTCAACAACGCAGGAACCTACATGGTGCGGATCAAACCCGACAATTACGGCTCGGAAATCACTTGGGACATCAAGAACAGTCTCGGTGCAGTCATCGGATCAGGCGGACCCTATACGGATGGAAACCGGATACAAATCAACGTTCCCGTTGCAATTGGAACGAACGATTGCTTCACCTTTTCGATGTATGATTCCTTTGGTGATGGGATCGGGGTGAATCCTGGGGCTGGATGGTTCCGCCTCGAAGGTCCACTTGGCGACACGATTTATGCGGGTGCAGATTACGGGTCGATCGACTTTGTTGATTTCAGAACGGACAGCACCACGATCATTATCGCCAATGCGCCTCGTATCGAAGAGGAAGTCAGCGTTTACCCGAATCCAAGCAACGGCTTGTTTGAAGTAAAGCTGGGAAATGCGCATCCCAACGGGGCCCTTCTCACGGTTTGGAATGCGAATGGCCAGAAAGTTTGGGAATCCAACATCGGCTCCCAAATGGCATCTGTCGATTTGACCAAAATGGCATCCGGGATGTATTTGCTGCGGGTCCTCACCGAAGCGGGATCGACCACCAAAAGACTTCAGAAAAACTGATTCGCATTTGGTCGTATCATAGGTCAAAAATCCGCGAAGGTCTCTGCGCCTTCGCGGATTTTTGTTTGTCAGTGCGTTGGAATTGCCCATTTTTCCCACCCGGCAAGCGTCGAAGGTTAGAACCCAACCTGGAAAAGGGGGGATGAAATGGCGCCCATTCGCTGCTTCAAACCCGTTTTTTGGCGGTTGGCGCGAATAGGCGGTAGTCCGGAGCAAATTTCCTATCTTGGCGTCTTACATGCGCGTGCACCCTTCTGTAGATGGAATGTGCGCTCAAAGGCCGTTAGCGGCCCCGTTTTCGAAAGGCAAAGGAAAAAATGATAGCCCATTCTCACATCGGAAAACTGATGAATAGATTTCTCCTTCTGGTCATTGCACTTGTTTTGTTTGCGTCGGTTGCCCCGGCACAAATCGTCTGTATCTACTGTTTTGACACCAACGACTCGATCAGTTCGAATGTCACGAACCTGATTCAAAACGGCAGCTTTGAAAACCACAACTGTACGCCCAACACCAACGGCAGCTCCTATTGCCCCAATTCGGCGGCTTACCAGTGCAATTTGACCAACTGGACTTGCACTGGCGGCGGATCAGGCACCTACTGCCAGATCTTTACCAGCCTTTATTCTGCCATTCCAGACGGTCTGGGTGCCGCCTACTTTGGCAACAGCTTCTGCAATCCCTGTTCGCAAACGGTCAACGACACCAGTTGCTTTGTCCGTTCAGGTTGTGAAATTTCGGGCATTCCTCCAGGTTTTCCGCAAAACCAGCCCAATTATGGAGGTGCTTTAGGCTTAAGCCTTGACCAAACCGTCACTGGCTTGACCATCGGTGCACGTTACGTCCTTGAGTTCTGGACCGGAGGCGAAGACTTCGGCGTATTCACCGGCGATGGTGTATTCGGATTGGATATCGGATTTGGCTATACCATGCTTGAAACCGTACCGACTGACTTTGGCGACATCGGCAAGCGTTATGTGGTCATTTTTGACGCCACCTCCACGTCCCACAACTTCAAATGGACCAACTGGGGCATATTTGTGGTTCTTGCTCCGAATTGACCCTCGACCATGTGCGTCTCTATCCCGTTTCGCAACTGAATCCGCAAGTCAGTCCATGCGGATTGGCTCCGTATACGGTGACTGCAACAGGAACATCACCCCTCTGCAACAATCAATGTACGGGTACGGCAACTGCCACCCCCAACGGCGGCATTCCACCTTATACTTATGCATGGTCTGGCGGGCAATTGACGCAAGTAGTCACAGGACTTTGCCCTGGCGCCTATGCTGTCACAGTGACCGACAGCACAGGCGCAGCAGCGTCTGATTCGGTTTTTATTACCAATCCGCCAGCATTGACGCTCACGACCACCGCAACTGCAACAAGCTGCAGCACCAACAGTGGCACCGCAACCGCGACAGCGGGCGGCGGAACAGGACTGCTCACTTACCTTTGGAGCCCTGGCGGACAAACCACCGCTACGGCAACCGGGCTTGCAAGCGGCACCTACAACGTCACCGTCACCGATGACAATGGTTGCACCATTACGGGTTCCGCCGTGGTCGGGACACCTCCGGCGGTGCAAGTCACGGCGACCTCCACTCCTGCAAGTTGCACGCTCAACAACGGAACTGCCACCGCCACGCCATCGGGCGGAACCGGACCTTAGCTTAGTGTGGATGCCTGGTGGACAGACCACTGCGACCGCCATTGGGCTTGCAGCCGGTAGCTATTCAGTGACCGTCACCGATGCCAATGGCTGCACAGCAACGGCTTCGACGGTCGTGACTTCGCCCGCTGCGATTCAATTGGCAATGAGCGCAATGGCGACAACTTGTAACCTCGACAATGGTTCGGCTACCGTGAATCCCTCTGGCGGCACGGGTGCGTACACCTATGGGTGGAGCCCTGGGGGTCAAACAACGCAAACAGCAACAAATTTGGCAGCTGGCGGCTATTATGTCACCGTGACAGATGCGCAAGGTTGTACAGGTACCGGGTCCATTACTGTGAATGGAAGCAACGGAGTACAAGCTGCCACGGTTGGCACGCCTTCCTTCTGCGAAGGTGAAGGCGGTGACACGCTCCTCGTCGTAGGCAGCGGTGGCGCTCTACCTTATTATTACACCTGGTGGTGTCAAGCCACCATGGGACCATGCGGATTGGATTCGACCTTTGACGACGACCCCTTGGCCAATCCCGCCGTCAGCGGATGGTATTATGTACAAATCACGGATGGCAACGGTTGCTTGAGCAACATCGATTCGGTTTACCTCACGATTTTGCCCAAACCGATTGTGGATGCAGGTGCTGACCTGATCCTTTGCGGTGATTCTGCGCCCTGTCAGGTTTTGACTCCGACGGTGACAGGTGCTCCGGGGCCGTTTGCCTACCAATGGATTCCTTCGACTGGATTGAACGACGCCTTTATTGCCAATCCTTGCGCACGCCCCGATACGACCACGATTTATGCCTTGGTCGTGGAAGCTGGAAACGGTTGCTCGAGTACTTTCACCACCACCGATACGCTTTCAACGGTCGTGGTGAATGTCAATCCTGTGCCCATCGCGGATGCAGGTCCTGATCAGCATATTTGCTTCGGGGATTCAGCCACATTGGAAGGAATCGGGACGAATGCAGGTCCGCTTTACACCTACGAATGGTCGCCATTCAACGGCCTTTCTGACCCTACCGACCGCATCACCATGGCATCCCCTGCGCTCACGACCACCTATACCTTGGTCGCGACGAGCAACGGTTGCCCAAGTTACGGCGATCAAATGACCTTGTTTGTGCATACGATCCCAACGGTGGATGCCGGTCCTGACCGCGAAATGTGTCTTGGAGACAGCATTCTCATCGATGCAAGTGCAGGTGGCGACTCCACGGCGAGCTACAGCTTCCTTTGGACACCCAACGCCTCGATCACCAATGCAAACTTGGAAGACCCGAGCGTTTGGCCGGTCAGCACCACCATGTATTATGTCGAAGCGATTTCGAACTACGGATGTGGCAGCAGCCGCGACAGCGTTTTGGTGACCTTGTTGCCTTCGCCGATTGCCAATGCAGGCCCCAATGCGACGGTTTGTGCTGGTTCCGACTTCGAATTCCAAGGAAGTTATTCCTATACGACAACGAATCCAGCCAACCCCAGCAATGTCTGGCAATACTGGACACCTGCTGCGGGCATGAGTGATTCGACGTCTTTGACGCCTGTCATTTCTCCGACGGCCTCCGGACTTTATACCCTTACGGTGTATACCGGCCTTTGTCAGACGCAGGACAGCATGATCCTCACCGTGATTCCGGGCATCGGACTCAACGTGGAGGCGGATACGAATGTCATTTGTGAAGGCGATGTGGTTTGGATTCGTGCGACTTCATCGGTTTCGTCGGTCAATTTCCTCTGGTCTCCAACGACGGGCGTGGAGCATCCTGACTCGGGCGTGACGTATTTTGCGCCGACCGATACCACGACCTATACGGTGGTGGCCGAAGGTGCGGGTTGCCTCGACAGCGCCTCGGTGACGATCAATGTCATCCCACGGCCTGACGTGGCATTTTTGAATTCGCAGCCATCGGGTTGTGCGCCGCTGAGTGTCAATTTCTTGCAGGATGTTGCGGATGCGATCTTCCTGACCTGGAATTTTGGGGACGGCACGCCGGTCTCCAACGAAGACAATCCGCTGCATGTGTATGCGCAGCCGGGCACTTACACGGTCACGCTCACGGGCGTGAACATCGGCGGATGTTCTGCATCAACCTCTGGTCAAGCCGTCGTGGTGAGCGACACCTCCCGTGTCGATTTCACCTCCGATCCGAGCTTCCCGGTCGAACTTTCCTTGCCGAATACGATTGTGAAATTCTTCCACGATTCGCCCAATGCCGTCACATTTGATTGGGACTTTGGCGACGGGACGCATTCTGACGAAGCCAATCCGATCCATACGTATTTGCAACCGGGCAATTACAATGTCACTTTGCGCGTGACCAACCGCGATGGTTGTGTTTCGACAGTGGTGGCATCCGTTTGTGATTTTGGTTCCCGGCTTGTTCATCCCCGAACGTCTTCAGCCCCAATGATGACGGTTCCAACGACGAATTCATCGTACAGTACACGGGTTCGCAGCCTTTCAATTTGCAGATCTTCGACCGTTGGGGCGTGAAGCTCTACGAAGGCAACAACAAAAACAAAGGCTGGAAAGGCAACGACACCAAAGGCAATGCCGTGACGGAAGGCGTGTATTTCTATCGCTTGACAATCGGCGACAAGGACTATACGGGGCCGGTGACGATGGTGCGGTGAGAATTGAGAATGAAGAATTGAGAATTGAGAACTGCGAAGCACATCACGTCAGTAAAGCCGGAGTGTTCAGCGAAGCTAATTGAGTGTCGTTGAATGCATTCGTTGCCGATTTCAATTCAGCATTGGTGCTTTTTGCAACTCAAATTTCTGGAGGATGAAATCTTCTTTTGCGCGGCAATTTCAATTGTTCAAAGCGATAATGCTTGCTGCGGGGCTATTTGCGAGTTGCGGCCGGGATCATGCCGAACGCAATGCAGCCTTGGCGATCGCCGATAGTCTGGCAGCTGCGCAGGGCGGGTCTGACGAAATCGACCTAAGTCCCTCCAGTCGTCCACAGGACGTGGCACTTTGTGAGTTATTGGCGGGCTATGAGGCAGAATCCGACCGGAGCATTGTCGATTCATTGCTTTCGAAGGCAGAAGCAAATCCCAACTGCTTTTGTGCGATCGAGGTGTTTAGCCACAAGAATCGGCTGCTCAACAAGATTCCGATTGTCAAGGATCATGTCTCCAATGGTGACTATGTGACGCAAGACACCGATCCGCTGGAATTGGCCATTGCAACTGGCGACTGGGAATTGGTAAAGCTCCTCACGCAGCACGGCGCAAACCTCAACGGCCAAGGAGGTCATCCCAACGTGCTCAATGATGCGATTTTCTCGGACAATTTCGCAGCTGTTGACCAATTGGTGAAGCTCGGTGCTGATCCTCAAAAGGCAAATTTGGCCCATGTGGGAAGCATAAAGATGGCCGAAAAAATGCTTGCTTTAGGTTGTCCTGCAGAAAGCATCGGTCTGCATGCCGCCTTGGTAGGCAGGGACCGCAAGTTGGCAGCCTATCTCATCAGCAAGAATCCAAAGCCCTACGGCACCTTGCAGGGAGATCGCCTGAATTTGAACACCAAGGAAGACTGGGCATTCATGCATTTTCTATTTGAGCAGGACGATGCGCCTGGCGTGGAAATTACCTGGGATGCAAGGAGTTTTACACGACAGGCAATTAGAGACGGGGATTGTCTCAGTATGCAAGCCCTTGCGCAACGTGGTTTGGATATCCGGCATCCTGACAATGATGAGTCCTATATTCGTGACGCCGTTTGGGCAAAGCGGCCGGATATGGTCGAATGTTTGCTTGCCTTGGGCGCGCCTGCCAATCAAACCGGCAGAAACGCCATGGAGTCTGCCATTGAACTTAATTCCATCGAATGCATCAAGATTTTGCTCAAACACAAGGTGAAAGTCGAATCCGGATCTAACCTTGAATTCGCACGGGAGATGGGTGCCAAGGAAGAGGTGTTGGAGTTGCTTGCGGAGTAGGTGGGGACTTGGGGCACACGGAGAATCTCGTGCGGGATTCACAACTTGTTCAGGCAAAAATGCCATGCTCAATGTGAACGAGTTCCGTCATCACCAAATGCCTCCCAAAGGAACAAGCCACCAATTCGATTGGTGCCATCCTCCCCAAAACAAAAGAAGGCGTTTTTAGCCAGATTCTGAGCGTTTCCATGTCACCAAAAACTTCCAAGCCAAACTGCGTCACCTCCACGAGCGCCAGAATTTTCTCTGATTGAATAGGCTCAAAGGTGCGGTTCTCCACCTTGTAACGCTGCAATGACCTTGGTGACAACTCGAGAAAAGATGCCCATTCGACGAAGTCAAATGGTGCTTGGGCTGCGATGAGTTCAAATATGCTGTACGGGATGCCCTGTCGGATCACATGTACGAGAAAGAGCTTGTTTTGGAATATCTCGGTGAATGTTGACTTGTCTGGGTCGATGCCGAAACGTTGGGTTTGTGGCAGCGATTTGGCCAAGGCTTGGAGGGCTTTGTCGAGTTGCGGGGTGGTGGGATTTGGGGGGATTTTCATTGGTGCGTTAAAATTATTTTTAAGTTTAGGTCAAACGAATTGATTATTCAAGGGGAGGTATCACAGATTTTTGAACATCGGTTTGCTGGAAATTCATACCTTGGAGAAGTGTTTCAAATCACTTCCGCCTTTAAATCGAATTAACATGCGTAAATACACAATAGTTGTTGAGAAGATCAATGAGTTCATCTCGGAATTCAACAATCTACTAAAGGAGGAGTACCAAATCGAGGCGTTGGATCTGCAACAGCTTGAAAATGACGCCTATTTCCTTAACTTAAATGGAAAGACATGGGACACTGCCTACTACCCTAGATGTGGTGGACCTGGTGTATATTTTTATTTTGCATCTTCGGTTGACGATCCATCCAAATTAGCCTTGTATGTTGGCAAAGCTTCCAACAATTCCAATTTAGGAAGGCGTATCGACACACATTTCAACTGGAGAATTAAACAGGGAAATCTTGACCAAGAAGGCAAAGATGGCGTTGCATACAGGATTGAAATGATTACAAGCCTGCCAATCGAAAAGAATGACACTGGATTTCTGGCTCCCGCCCTTGAAGAATTTCTGATTTCCAAGTTCAGCAGGCATGGGGAGTTCACTCTTTTTAATAGTCAAGGAACATGATTTCAGCAAAAAAGCGTCCTCATTTGGGAATTTGGTAAAAGTTTGGCAATGACACCTGCAGCTGCCTAACTTGATAGTACCATGTTCATCAAACCTCTAAAGTTGAAACAATAAAATCATATGAAATCCAGCGAAAATAGAATACATGTGTTTGGTATAGGGGGAATGGGATGCAGCACTTTGATGCACTTTCATCGCCAAAACATTGATGCGAAATTTACTTGTATCACATACCGAGATCAACATTCATTTGCTCCAGATATTGCCTATTTTGAGTTTACTCCTCCCGGCACAACCTTTTGGAATATCAAGGGAGTAAAAACCGAAAGGGCAAATTGGGATCAACAGTCTATGCTAACTGATGAAATCAAGAGACTGTTCCAAGATGACTGCCATTACGTACTTCTTTCGGGACTGGGTGATCCCACTGGAGCCTACTTAGCACTAGAACTCACCCATTGGCTTACCGAGGAAGACAAAAAATTCGATGTGATTTGTAGTCTTCCTTTTACATTCGAGAGTCCTGGGAGGACACATGCTGAGCAAACACTTCCAAAGCTTCAGGTGTTTTCAAACGTAAGAAGTCTCGATGGTTCCGGGATTCAAAAGCAGTTTCCTAACCTCATGCTGGATAAAGCGCTCAAGATGGCAGAAGACCGCCTTTTCGAAATGTTCTTGGAAATTATCAGTTCTAAAGCCAATCGCTAGATTTCCGATAGCGCTGCGGAAGCCCCGCCATCCTATCCGCCCCTCTTCCACCACTCCCCAACCGTCCTCGGCACCTCATCTGAAGTGAAATACGCCCGAACAAACGCAAACTGCGCATCCGTCAGGACATAAAAAGTCGCATCGTTTCCTCCACCCATGAGGTAGATTTTCTCATCCGAACCATGCAAAGCCAACTGATCCTTGAGCATTTCAGCGAAGTTCTTGAGTGCGATGGCCCAGATTTTGTTGTCGTTGGGATTTCCGCGGAAGGCATCGTATTGCTTGCCGTTCAAAACGATCGTGTGCAAGGTGATGTCGTCGCTCCAATATTCGTCGGACCATTTCAAGGGAATTCCCAGTTTGTCAAAAATGGGCTTGACTTGCAAGAGGTATTCTTCGAGACCTCCGATTTCAAAGAGGGATTCCGTATCGCAGAAATAATAACGTCCGCATTGTCCGATCAACGTTTCTTCATCCAATTCGGAGGTCAAGAACCGCTGGGATTCATAGCCTTCTGCAATGGCTTCCTTCACGGCTGTTAGGTGTTTGCGGGCGGTGAATGAAAAATAACCTAGCTTTTCCAGTGAATCTAGAAGCTCTGCCTTGGAAAGCGAATCAGAATGCTGCTGTTGCCTGTCCCCTGCAGGTTGCTGTCGTTCAAATTCAGCATCTTCCTCATCATCGAAAGTGTCCATTTTCGTCTTTTGGGCAAGCTGATATCGGTTTACCAGAAATGCCACGACGGCAATTGCAAACAAAATGGGCAACAGAAGCCGGATGTACGTACTCATGAATCGAATTCAACCGTTTGAGTGCAAAAATGAAGAAGATGGCTGCCTAGCAAATCGAAGATCTACCCAGCATTCGATCTGGAAATCTCTGAACGCAATCCTAACCTATCCTTTTTAAGCTACAAAGTCAAATTCCGCCAGAGGCGGGCTGTCGATCGGCGTTTGGCCGGAGGCCAGCGCCTCCTAGATCAGTGTGAGTCCGAGTGTGAGAGACGAGAGAAATAGCCAAGGCTATTTCACCATATCCCTTACCCGAATCTCCTTCACATACTCCTCAAACGGTACCATTTTGTCGACAATTCCGCCGTCCAGACGCAACTCGATGATGCGATTGCTCACGCTGTTCATGATGTGAAAGTCATGCGTGGTGAAGATCATGTTGCCGGTGAATTCCGTCATGCCGTTGCTCAGCGCGATCACGGCTTCCATGTCGAGGTGGTTGGTGGGTTCATCGAGCAGGATGAAGTTGGGGTGGCTGAGCATCACCTTGCTGAGCATACACCTGACTTTTTCGCCGCCGGAGAGTACGCTCACCTTTTTGAGGACTTCTTCGCCTGAAAACAGCATCCGGCCCAAAAAGCCACGGATAAATTGTTCGTCGGTGTCGCGGGTGTATTGCCAGAGCCAATCGACGAGGTTGAGGTCGTTTTTGCCTTCGAAGTATTCGTGGTTTTCGTTGGGGAGGTAGTCCATGGTGATGGTCTGTCCCCATTTGATCGTGCCGGAATCGGGCTCGACTTTGCCGCTCATGACCTCAAAGAATGCGGTCATGTTGGCGCTTTTGTCGCAAACGAGGCCGATTTTGTCGCCCTTGCCGACGGTGAAGCTCACATCCTTGAAGAAGTATTCTCCTTTGTCGTTTTTCTTGCTGAGGTTTTCGACGGTCACGATTTGGCCACCCGGTTCACGCTCAGCCTTGAAGCCGATGTAAGGATACTTCCGGGTACTTGCGCGCATTTCCTCGAAGTCCAGCTTTTCCAGTGCTTTCTTGCGGCTCGTGGCTTGCTTGCTCTTTGAAGCATTGGCGCTGAAGCGGCGCACAAATTCCTGCAATTCGGCCTTGCGGGCCTCCATTTTCTTGTTTTTGTCCGCCAGCTGCCGCTTGATCAATTGGCTGGATTCGTACCAGAAGGTATAGTTGCCGGTAAAAATACGAATCTGCCCGTAGTCAATGTCCACGACGTGGGTACAGACCATGTCGAGGAAATAACGGTCGTGGGAAACGACGATCACGAGGTTCTTAAAGTCGGCGAGGAAGTCGGCAAGCCAAGCAATCGTCTTGGCATCCAAGTCGTTGGTCGGTTCGTCGAGGAGGAGCATGTCGGGATTGCCGAAGAGCGCCTGCGCCAACAAAACCTTCACTTTTTCGGGTCCGCTGAGTTCCTTGACGAGCTTGTGGTGGCTGTTTTCGCGGATGCCCATGTTGCTGAGGAGTTCGGCAGCGTCGTTTTCTGCCGTCCATCCGCCCATTTCCCCGAACTTATTTTCCATGTCGGTGGCGCGCATCATGTCTTCCTCAGTGGCATCGGGATCCATGTAGATGGCTTCCTTTTCACGCATGATGCGGTACATTTCCGCGTGGCCCATGATCACGGTGTTCAGGACCTCCTCCTCTTCGTATTCGAAGTGGTTTTGCTTGAGGATGGCCATTCGTTTGCCCTTGTCGATGGCGATATTGCCACGTGTAGGTCGATTTGGCCGGCAATGATCTTGATCAAGGTGGACTTGCCCGCGCCATTGGCACCGATCACGCCATAGCAATTGCCTTCTACAAATTTGAGGTTGGCCTCGTCAAAGAGGACGCGTTTGCCATACTGAAGCGCGAGATTGGAAACTGTGATCATGCCTTTTAACGAATGAAGATGAACATCAACAGAATACGCCTTTTCGTATTCGGGCTGCAAAGATAGGAAAATCGCGGGGGAAATTTGAATGGAGAATGGAAGTTCAGCGAAGCGAATGGAGAACTGCGCAGCTAATGGACAATGAAGAAACTGGAATGGGTTGTTGCGAATGCTCTTGAGCGCACTTTGATAGGCTGGCTTGAGTCGAGCGGCGGGCAGCTTGCCAAAATGTTCCTAGACAAAAGCATTCATCTCCCTGAATTCCTCCCTTGCAAACGGAAAAACCACAATCTTCCTTATCTTAGAAGTCAATTCCTGTTGCCATGCCGAAACCACTTACTGAACTTGAAACCGAATCCGTCAAAAGAATGCTGGCGAGAATCCAATTCGCAGCACATCTCATGCAAGGAGATGGAAACGACTGGGATACCCCGGTTCCGATCCATCTAGAAAGACCTCTTTCCATTGAACATGATTGGATCTACAATCCTACGGAATTGGCGAGGGTGGGCGCCCATCATTTGGCGATCGCGATTTTCGGAAAAACCCTCCTGCAGGACAAGGAGGCGCAAGCGGCGCTCTTGATTGCAATTTCGGCCCTTTGGTGGGAGGAAAACGATGTCGCAGAAGAATGGGCGTTGCGAAGCTTGAAGAAGTTAGAGGCCGAGATCGCAAATGTGGAGGAGATACCGCTTTGGCATGCACCGGAGCTGGATATCCTTGAACTCGCAAAAGTTTTTCGCAAGCTCGGACGAACACAGGAGGAAGAATTGCTCCGAAGGCACCTGAAGAAACTGTTGCCAAGCTTGCAAACGGGAAGGGATGCCGGGATGGATGCTGTGCGTCTTGCTGTCGAACTGGGTTATGACCAAGAGGCTGAGGCATTGGCTTTGAAATTGCCTCCGCTCGTCGTTGGCCATTCAAGGGGTCAACTTACAAATAGACTCTTTCGCACATTGCTTTTGCACAACAAACAGATTCTGGCATGGGCACTTTTTGCAATGACGACCGAAGCTCATGACGAAGCGAGCCTTCGTAATTCCGCAGTAGAGCAGCTTGTGAAAAGGGAGATTTCGAACTCGCCCTTAAATTTGGCGCCAATGATGGATTGCCTGAATTCAATGATTGCCACTGTCGTAACGATCGCAAATGGCTGATTTCGCAACAACCGACCAAGAATGGCGGGAAATTTGGGGATGCTCACAGATGAAGTTGGGGCTATACCATCGATTTTCAACGGAAAACCAACTGAAGTTCCTTGCAAAACTTGTCGAACATGCCGACCCAAAGGATCGAAAAGAAATATTCAAGATTTCCAACCGCATCCAGCAAGCTTGGGCAACATCTCCCAACAGCGAACTCGCCCAAGAGATTGCAAACATCCATCTTGTCATCGCTGCCTGGGGTGCATCGAAGCCAACCGTCCGAAAATTGCTGAAGGAGGCAAAAATTCCGAAGCATCAGGTGTCGACAGTGCTGCGGGCAGCAGCAGCGCGAGGCCTTCCAGGCCTTCTCGCCTTGGTGCCGGAGGCCCAATCAAAATTCTTGATTCAGGACTCCATCATCGCCTTACGCGTCGAATGGGAGCTGAAGCAGCGCGGCAAGCGCAACCGATTGGAAAAAATCTTCTATGAATCGCTTCGCAAAGCCATCACCACCAACGACCAAGCGATGCTCTACAATATCAAGACTTTTGTAGGACGCACCTGGAAAGATTTGGAACTCTATCGGGCGTTAATTGAAAAATATCCGTCGGACGCCCAGTGTCTTTCCGAAACCAACCGCGATCTCTACAATTGCCTCCAACATCGATTTGGACTTGAAGATGAGTTGGAGAATTTTTGACAATTTTCCTGCGAACGGTGCTTTCCCCATCCATAATCACGCTCCCAATATCAATGCCGATTCTTGAATGAATTGTCGTGCCTACAAAGATGTAAATTGCTGGCTTTAAAGTCATGCTACTTCGTCCATCGGCAAGAATGAATCGGCGAACGGCGTTTGATGGAAAAGGGTTTTTTCCTATCTTGAGCTTTCAATTCGCAGAAAAATGCGTCGGTACATAGTTGTTTTCCTCCTTGCCTGCTTGTCGGTCGGATCGTCTTTGGCTGCGCCTGTCTCGCGACAAGCAGCTCAACAAATCGCGCGCAATGTCTTCTCTGCAGGCGATGAATTTGCACCCGATGCCGCTGAAATATCTGGCGTGATTGTCCAGAAATGGCAAGGGCTGCCCGTCATCTACGCAGTGAATTTTAGCGAAGGCGGATTTGTCCTGCTCAGTGCCGACGACCGCGCGCGACCCGTCCTTGGAATTTGCCGCGAAGGTGCATTCGATCCCAAAATCCATGTTCCTGCCTTCGAATGGCAAATGGAGGAATGGTCCCGCCAAATCCACCACATTGTCCGCAATCAAATCCCCGCAACCGAAAAAATCAAGCAAGAATGGGCAAAATGGCATTCTCCGCAAGAATGGCTCACGGCCTGCGCCGAAGAAAGCACACCCTTGCACGCACCCAAACCGTTATTGCCGGTTGTCATCGTATCTCCCTTGCTCACCACCACTTGGAACCAAGGCTGCAATTACAACGCCAATTGCCCGGCTGACGGTGGCGGTAGTTGTGGACGCGTATGGACGGGCTGCGGCGCCACCGCGATGGCGCCCCCTTCCTATTCGCTGCAATCGGCCAATTTTGGTGTTTCCACCTACCTTTTGGCTCCATGCCCAACAATGTTTCGTCCGCCAATCCAGCCGTCGCGCAATTGATGCACCACGCCGGGATTTCGCTGGACATGAACTATGGAACCACGGAAAGCACCTGCTTTTTCAGCGAACTCAACAATTCATTCAAGGAGTATTTTCGGTACAGCCTCAGCACCCAAGGCCGCGGCAAACTTACACATACCGATGCCCAATGGGACGTCGTCCTCCGCACCGAGCTCGATGCAGGGCGTGTCGTTCCTTACAATGGCGGCGCGCATATTTGGGTTTGCGATGGCTACCAAACAAGTCCCGACCTCTACCACATGAATTGGGGTTGGGGAGGGACCTACAATGGCTATTACGCCCAAAACAGCCTCAATCCGGGGAGTTTGACCTTTTCGACGGTGAGTTGCATTGTCGGATTAAAGCCTGTCGGGCCGTTTGAAGTGGAGGGTGATTCGGCAATTTTCGGGGAGAATGGCGGCACCGCCTCCATCGAAGTCGCTGGAGACAGCAACTGGACTGCGGCTGCTTCGGCAGCGTGGATCACAAGCTCGATTTATTCAGGGACCGAGGGTTATTTCAAGCCCATTTTGACGGCGACTGCGAATCCAGGCTATGCACCACGTTTGGGTTATGTGGCCTTTCAGCGCGGATTGTTGCGCGACACCGTTTGGGTGCGGCAGGCAGGGATCACGCCGAGGCTATCTGCGACACCGAGTCCGATCGTCGAAGGAGCCGCAGGTGGTTCGCGTACCATTACCGTCAATTGTGACAGCAATTGGGTGGTGACATTCGCGGATGTTTGGATCAGCTACGCGCCGGGTGCAGGCGTCGGAAATGGCAGCGTCGGCATCACGATTGCGAGCAATCCGGGTGCGGGTTTGCGCACAGGTACGGTCGTGTTCTCGCGCGGGAGCCTCACCCGCACGGTCACGATCAATCAAGACGGAACTTCGGCGTTTTGGTGCGTGCCTGTGTTGGGTGTCCCTGCTGCCGTCGGGGCCATCAATGTGCAGGTCAAGACACTGAACCGCACGTCGGGAATTGGGGAGGGTTATGTTTTGGCAACAGACAGCACCATTTTCCGGAGAGACAGCAGCTATGTTTTGCGAGTGAGTTTCAGTGGCAGTGTTGCGCCTGCGGTTTGGGTGGATTGGAATCAAGATGGCGACTTTTTTGACACTGGAGAGGCCATCGTCGCTCCTAGCGGGAGCTGGTACCCGAGTTTCGGAGGAACCAAAACCACGACGCTCAGCGTGCCGTCTACCGCCTTGCTCGGGCAGACAAGGATGCGCGTGTACGTCAAGACTTTTTCCGGAGGTCCGACCTCGGGGCCTTGCGCGATCACCAATGTGGGCGACATCGAAGACTTCAATGTCTATGTGCAGCCTTCGACGGTCTTGCCGACAGCGGATTTTGTATTGTCGGTCGATGAAAGCGAGAAGGAAGCGTATTTGCGCTGGACTTGGGAGCAGCCGACGCAGGCAAACGCTTTCAATGTGCTTCGCGAGGAAAATGGTGAATGGCATTCAGAAGCCGAACTTGATGGGAATCAGCTAGAATGGCAACCCAATGAAGGGCTTCAATCCGGCCGCTATCAGATCGTCGCGCTTTCATCTGACGGCGAAGGGCAATTTTCCAATGTTGTGGAATTCGCGAGGGATCAGGAAAACTTTTCTTGTTTGCTAAGTCCAAATCCGGTGGCTGCGGGTGATGCTTTTCAGGTTCAGTTTGGGAGGTCAGAATCCAAAGTACTGTTGCGAATCTTTGATCTAGATGGGCGTGTGCTACGGGAGGATGTGCTTTCTAATGCAGGAATGGCCTATATCAGCACCGAAGGATGGGCTGCCGGGATGTATTTGGTGCAAGTGCGGATCAAAGGAAAAGTGCAGAATTTGAGGTTGGTGATGGAGTAGGTTGGTAAATTCAACGGCTCCCGATCATCACTTCCTGAACGCACCCAATATTTCATTCAATTGCGATGGATTCCTTCGTTGGTCCCAGACGAGAAGAATTTCAATGCTCTTTTCAAGCTCTTCATAATAAACTGCGTAGGTTTTGACCATCCTCCGTCTCACGTTCCCGAAATTTGTAGCATTACCCCTGCTTGGCTCACGTGCTATTTCCGAGACCACCTTGTCAAACATTGTAATCAACTTTTCGGAATACGTGGATGTTCCATTGCGTTCGACCCAATATTTGAGTATTTCCATTCGAGACTTTTGTGCTCGTCGGGACCAAACTACAGGTTTTTCAGCCATTCTTTGATTTCGCGATCTGCCTCTTCGTTTGTAATGAAATCACCCTTTCGAATCTCTTCTTTCGAAAGTTCAATCTCTCGAATCTGTTCTTCAGATAGGATTTCTACGGTTCCTGGCTCTTCCAAATCCAAAATCATCTGTATTTCCAACAACGTTTCCTCATTCTCCGTTTTGGAGATACGTCGAATCAATTTCTCTTGAAGTTCCGTCATTGTCTTTCCAAATCAGTCAAACAAACAATTTCTAAAAATGCGAATACTGCCATCTCCATCCACCAGATACGAAAATAGCCCATAATTGGGTCTGGCGCAAGTAGCCGTCTTAGTTCCCAAACAAAGAAAACCCGTAAATTGCCCGCATGAAATACAGCGGCAATCTCGGGAAGATGCATGTTCATTTTGAAAATCCGGTCGTGTACGATCTGGAATTTGGCGACCAAACCGTCCGGATCAACGACCTTTTGGGGCAACGCATTCGGCTGAGCTTCAATGGCGTGATCAACTGCGTCAATTGCGGGAAGGTGACCAAAAAGGCATTCGGAGAGGGTTATTGCTATCCGTGTTTTATTTCTGCGCCTTCGAATGCGGAATGTGTGATCCGTCCGGAACTCTGCGAAGGGCATCTTGGCAAGGGCCGCGATCCGCAGTGGGAACTGGACAAGCACGTGCAGCCGCATATCGTGTACCTCGCGCTCACGAGCGGCGTGAAGGTGGGCGTGACCCGCGTCGCCAACGTGCCCGACCGCTGGATCGACCAAGGCGCCTGGAAGGTCATTCGCCTCGCTGAAACGCCTTACCGCCGCCTTGCCGGTGAAATCGAGGTCTTCCTCAAAGACTACGTGACCGACAAAACCAATTGGCAGCGCATGCTCAAAAACGAGATGGACACTTCCACCGATTTGCTTGCCGAGAAGGAAAGCCTGCTCAATGAACTCCCCGAGGAACTGGGCCAATACTATTCGGAGAATGACGAGATCATGGAGTTCATTTACCCCGTGCGGCAATATCCGGCAAAGGTCAACAGCCTGAATTTTGACAAAACGCCCATCATCGAAGGCGAAGTCAACGGTTTGCGCGGGCAATACCTGATGCTGGCCGATGGCCAAGTCCTCAACATCCGGCGGTTCAGTGGGTATTTTGTTGACTTCGAAGTGCTTTAACACAAAATTCATCCCTTCACCCAAAACAATTGCGGCCCCAAGCGGTCAGAAAGCTTATGAGTACGACAAAAATCGGATTGGTAACAGGCGGCAGCCGCGGCCTCGGAAAAGACATGGCTTTGGCGCTCGGGCGCAAAGGTTTTGATGTGGTCATCACCTACTTCAGCCAACAGGAAGAGGCCGACAAAGTCGTCGCCGAATTGCAAGCCATGGGCCGCAAAGCTGCTGCATTGCGCCTTGACGTCGGCGATTTGGCCTCGTTTGACCTGTTTCTGGAGGAATTATCCTCCGTGCTCAACAATGCCTTCGGCACTGGCAAATTCGACTTTCTGATCCACAATGGCGGCATGGGCGCGACGGTTCCCTTCGCGCAAGTGACCGAAGAGATGTTTGACCGGTTCATGAACGTGCACTTCAAAGGCGTGTATTTCCTCACGCAAAAGTCGGTCGGCATGATGAACGACGGCGGACGCATCATCACGATTTCTTCGGGCACGACGCGGTTTGCGATTCCGGGTTACTCGGTGTATTCAGCGATGAAAGGCGGACTGGAAACCTTGACCAAAAGCTTCGCCAAGGAACTCGGCAGCCGTGGCATCACGGCCAATGTCGTCGCACCCGGCCCGATCGAGACGGACTTCAACGAAGCCGCGATTCGCAACAATCCGCAGATGAAGGGCTACTTGGCTGGCAATACCGCCTTGGGCCGCGTCGGAAATGCCGACGACATCGGCGGCGTGGTTGCCTTCCTCTGCTCAGACGATGCCCGCTGGATCAACGGCCAACGCATCGAGGTCAGCGGCGGAATCAACTTGTAAACAGGCTATTGCACGACCACTTTTTTTACCTGCGTGCCGTTGGCCGTCTCGAACTGCAGAAAGTAGATTCCCCTGGGCAATTCTGCAACCGACAGTCGGTTGATCATGCCTGCTTCTACCGAGGCATGTTGCATCACCTGCCCATTCAACGCTAAAACCTTGACTTCCAATTGGCCCAAGTCTGTCCATGCGCGCAGGTCCAGATGGATTTCCGATTGGGCAGGGTTGGGAAATATTTGCCAAACGGGGTCTGCTACCGCTTGTTCGATAGCAGTGGCTGCCAGGAAGTCAATGGGCGTCCCTTCCACCACAGCTCCTACGTGACAGTAAATCGGTTTGCGGTAAGCTTGGTACCACCCTTGGTCATATTCTGAATAGTAAGGCCCACCAAGGCCATCCATGTAAAACTTCCGCCACTCGTCATAAAAGCTTCCTCCTACCAAAACTTTGTAGTGGCAATTGCGCAGGGAATCAAATGGTTCCTGCACATGCAATGGCTTCATCAGGCGGTCTGGAAAAGTGGTGTCTTTTCGCCACTGATAAGACCAGGACGATGCGTCTTCGTCAGCGGGCCAGACTTCGCCAAGGTCACGGTCCAGGCGTTGGTACAGCGTGCTGTTGATGGGGATGGTGTCATAGAGCAGCCTTCGGTTCGGTGGAGGTGTTGGCAGCCCCCATGTCTGGAAAAATTCGGATCGGTCGATATGGAAGAAAATGGTGTCCCCAAGCGTAGATTGCCACCTGTCGAGGTAGATATCTTGACGCCACGTCCAGAATTGTGTCTCAGCCCCGTCGTCGTAGAAGTATTCCTCGATTTGTAGGGTATCTCCAACCTGCATGGAAAAGAAGCGCCCCCGAGGGATATTTTGAAGGCCGATCGCCGGATTGGAGATGCTCACCAGATTCACGGTAGTGTCCCAGGTATAGTCCACCACTCCTTGAAAGGGATAGCTTTCAGGAACAAAGGGAATACTTGTCAAGCCCTCGGTTTTGCTGATTTGGCACAGTGTCGAGCAGCACAAGGCACCATTGGTGTAGTAATACCTGAGCTCCAACGTGTATAGGCTGTCGACCGTTCCCAAAGGCGTGGTTCCCAAAGATTTCCCCAATGGGATGGCATCGATTCTTGCAGGGATGCCGCCCGTGGTGTTGTTCAGCAGGCGCCAAGGAGCAGTCGCATTCATTTTCCAATGTGCCGTGTCTCCATGTGGATACAAGATGTCGTAATCACCATTGGGCTTTTGCCGAATGCTTTCACCAAAGGCGCCCGGAATCGGTTGAAAAATCCAGCAGGAATCGTTCCAAGTGACATCCGGCGCGTGCACACGGCTAGGGAACCAAACGGTATCATTCCCGGAAACTTCAAACGAATCGATTCTGAGGGCATAATCCATTGTGAATACTGTTGTTCCCAAATAGAGCTCACTGCCATAGTAGGCCTCCCTGGAGGGATGAAACAAACGCCAGTTTTGGGAATAAACAGCACATGAAACAAGCAAGCAGCATGTGAAGATAATTATTGTTCGCATGTATCAAATCTATTCAAAGCCAATGATTTAGGCAAGCTGATTTTGTGCTTTTGTCGCCCATCTTGCAGTTTTTCCAACAGCACTTCATGCCTAAACCGCTATGTGTGCTGAAAAACCGCACCTTCCGTGAATAGCCGATCCCAGAACAACAATGTGGGCTGAGGAATGCACCAGCCTTTTCAAGTCCAACTAGAATTTATCCCGCAAGTTCATCGTCGGGCGCTCCCAGAGGTAGTATAAAACGGTCGAAACGGCGATCACAATACTAAAATAGGCGAGGTAAGTCCACCAAGCCGAGCTTGCGGTCGTCGGCAAGGCCCATTTTTGAAATACCTCGGAAACCAGTCCCAAATGGACGAGGTACATGCTGTAGGAAATGAGGCTGATGTGTCGAATGGGCCGCGCCAACCACGCGGGTGCTGACCGAATTTGAGCCAGAAGCGGCAACCACAAAGCATACGCCACCGAATTCAAGCTGAAAACCCAAATTTGGGCATAATGGCTCGTCACGGGCTGATGGTAATTCACCAAGAAAATGAACAAAGCAAATCCAGCGACAAACAGTGGCCAGCGTGCCTTCCGCCAGAAAGCGGGCGCAAATCGGGCCAAACAGACCACGGCCAAGCCGTAAGCGATGCTGTCCAGTCGATGAATCACCACCTTGCGTACGCCGGTATCCCAACGGTAGCGGTCCATGGTTTCGGTGAAATGCAGCATCCGCAGGAAGATCGGCAGCAGCAAAAACAGCATCACAGCGCCCATAAACAGCCATTTGCGCTTTTCCGCATCTCGCGTCAACAGGGATAGCAACAGCACCACCACCGGAAAACTCAAATAAAACCATTCCTCGACCGCCAAGCTCCACGATTCCCAGAAAAACCCTTCGAAGGGCCAAGCCAGGTTTTGAAGAAAGGGCAGGAATTTCCAAGAGAAAAATTCCAGTTTGCCCATGTTCCAACCGTAATAGGCAAACAACACGTTGAGACCGAGGATGAGGTAATAATTGGGAAGGGTGCGAAACCAGCGGCGCTTGAGGAAATGCCCCAATTCCTTGAAGCCGATTTTTCCCGGAACAACAAATTCGGAAATCAGAATTCCGCCGATCAAATAGCCGGAAAGCACAAAAAACATGTCCACGCCGTCGCCGGTGGGGATCCAAGGAAATTCGGTGTTGGCGGCGCCGAGAATGGGAAGGCCATGACCAATCACCACGCTCAAAATTGCCAGCGCGCGCAAGAGGTCAAGCCCGAATATCCTATTGGAAGGAGCAGTTTTCAATCCTCCTTCGAGGCTAAGCTTTTGAACAAACAAGCTGCCGTGGCGGGATTGGTCGCGAGCGGGACATCATGTACGTCGCAGATGCGCATGAGCATGTTCACGTCCACCTCGTGCGGGTGTTTGCCGAGGGGGTCCCGGAAGAAAATCACCATTTGGATACGCCCTTCGACGATGCGACTGGCAATTTGGGCGTCGCCACCAAAGGGGCCACTTGCCAATTTTTCCACGACAAAACCCGCCCGCTCGACGTGCATGCCGGTTGTTCCCGTTGCAACCAGGAAGATGTGGTTGCGGTGCAGCAATTCGGCGTGGTCGCGGATGAAGGCTACCATTTCGGCTTTTTTGCCGTCGTGGGCAATGATCGCGATCGTGAAAGGGACTTTTTCCTGAGGTTCCATGCTGCGAAGTTAATGCAATCGGGGTCCGGAGTTATCTATGTCTTGCGAAGGGAAACTGAAATTTTTGTTGCCAAATTGCCAGTCGAATGCAGATTTGAATTCAGCGTCGCCAACCCTTAAATTGCAGCGAATGGAAAGTATTGCCACACCGATCCCCAAAAGCAAGGGCCATTGGCTCATCGGCGACATGCGCGCCTTGGTCGCCAATCCGTTGAATTACATCATCGCCCAGCGGCCGAAGTTTGGCGACATGTTCCAAGCCGATACCTTGATGCACAAGGTCGTTTTTGCCGCGCATCCCGATGTCGCCAAGCACCTGCTGCTCGACAACCACAAAAACTACTACAAAAGCTTTGACTACGAAATCCTGAAGCTCGTCCTGGGCGAAGGTTTGATCGGCTCCGACGGCGAATTTTGGCGCAAGCAACGACGGTTGGCACAGCCGGCGTTCCACAAAAAGCGCATCGAAGGGATGTTCACCGCCATGCTTGAGGAAAGCGAGAAGATGGTCGCACGGTGGGAAAGCTACAAAGGCAGCGGCAAGTCCTTGGAATTGAACACCGAAATGACAGCTGTCACGGTGAACATCGTGGCAAAAACACTGTTCGGGACGCATGTGGACACGTCGATGGAAGCGATCGGCAAAAGCATCGCCCTGCTCAATGGCTACATTTCGGCCCGCATCAACAATCCGCTGATGCCACCGCCTTGGGTGCCGACGGCGCGTAACCTGCAATTCAAGCGTGACCGCAAGACGCTCGACGACATCATTTACAAAATCATCGCCGACCGACGCCAACATCCCGGTGAGCACGACGATTTGCTCGCGATGCTCATGAGTGCCACCGATGAGGAAGGCGGGGAAGGTATGACCGACTTGCAATTGCGCGACGAAATTTTGACGCTGTTTCTTGCTGGACATGAAACTTCTGCCACATCGCTCACATGGATGTTGATCCTGCTGTCTCAAAATCCAGAGGCCTTGGCGCGGGCCAAAAAGGAAGCGACCAACGTGTTGGGACAAGGCCGTATGCAAATGGAGGATCTGGGTAAACTCTCCTACATCCGCCGCGTGATTGACGAGGGACTCCGGCTTTATCCACCCGCTTGGATTGTCGGACGCAAGGCTTTGGAAGACGATGTCATCCACGGATTTGCCGTTCCCAAGGGCTACAATGTCATTGTATCGACCTACCTCATTCACCGTCATCCTGACTTCTGGGAAAATCCCGACAAGTTTGACCCTGACCGGTTCCTGCCCGAACGCGTCAATCCCGAGCAACACAAGTATGCCTATTTCCCATTTGGCGGCGGACCGAGGATGTGCATCGGAAACAGCTTCGCCTTGATGGAAATGACCATTTTACTGGCCTTGATCCTGCAAAAATTCGACCCGCGCGCCGGCAAACAAACCTGGGAAATGAACCCAATGGTTACGTTGCGCATCAAGGGAGATGTGCCGTTTTTCGTCTGAGATTCTTCGAATTCATTTTTAGCGCCAAAATTTATTCTCCTCGCTACCAAGGAGGTAGAAAATATCTCCATCCCCAATTGCGTAACCATTCGGTTTCTTTTCATATTTGTAACCATTCAGTTACGAATTAAGAAATCCAGATGGTCAGAAGAGATGTCTTCCAGGCAATTGCCGATCCGACGCGCCGAGAGATCATTCGTTTGGTTTCGCGACAGCCTTTGAATCTGAATGCCGTTGCTGACCAATTTGACGTGAGTCGACCGGCGATTTCCAAACACATCAAGATTCTCACGGAATGCGGTTTGGTCAAGATCAAAATCAAAGGCCGCGAACACTTTTGCGAGGCACAACTGGAAAAACTCAGCGAAGTCAATGACTGGGTGGCCCAATACAAGCAATTCTGGGAACAAAAAATGGACGCTCTGGAGGCTTATCTCCAAGAAATACAGGAACTCAAAAAATCAGAAGAAGGACATGAATCAAAATGAAAGCGGCGAAACTGCAAGGCAGCAATTCGTCTTCGAACGCGTACTGAACGCACCCCGTGAACTGGTATTTGCGGCCTATACACAACCGGAGCATCTCCAACATTGGTGGGGCCCCAAAGACATGCCGATCAACGTTTACCACTTTGATATGCGTCCGGGAGGCAGTTTTCGATACGGAATGAAAACACCCGACGGTGGTGAATCCTTTGGGAAGTTGGTCTATCGCGAAATCATCGCACCCGAAAAATTGTCTTTCGTGACCTCTTTCACAGATGCAGATGGCAATCCCACGCGGCATCCCTTGGCCGCCAATTGGCCGTTGGAGGTTTTGGCGGAGATGACCTTCACCGAAGAGGCTGGAAAAACGCGTATCGTTAGCATCAATACGCCGCTCAATGCCAACGAAGAGGAACATACGCTGTTTGAAAGTGCATTCGGCGGAATGACCCAAGGCAATAACGGCATGTATGACAACTTTGCAGCCTATTTGGAGACCCTTCAAAACAAGGCATAATATGGGAAATCAAAATGCCATCACCTTGGATGTCCAAGAGCAGGCTTTCACACTCACACGCATGTTGGATGCACCCGTCGCAATGGTGTACAAAGCATGGACCGATGCCGAACAATTCTCCCGGTGGTGGGGACCGCATACATTTACCAATCCGCAATGCGAGATTGACCTGAAAGTCGGCGGTAAATTCCTGGTCGTCATGACAAGTCCTGAGGGTGAGGCCAATCCATTCCGCGGCGAATTTTTGGAGATTGTGCCGAATGAGAAGATTGTATTGCGCATGTTCACGGACGATCACACCCAAGCTTGGCACCAAATCGTGAATGCAGCACGCGGCGTGGCACCCGATGCAAAGCCCGCCAATCTTGTGACCACAATACGATTCGAAGCTGAAAATGGAAAAACCAAACTGACGGTCACGCAGTCCTTTGACAACAATGTCGACCGCGATGCGTTCCTGCAATTGGGTTCGGTCATCGGATGGGGGCAAAGTTTTGCCAAAATGGAAAGCTTGCTCGCAACATTGGCCACGGAGCGGGAATTCATTCATCTGCGCACACTCAATGCGCCACTTGAATTGGTTTGGAAGGTTTGGAGCGATCCGAAACACTTGGAAAAATGGTGGGGACCCAATGGATTCCGCAATACCATTACGCACCATGAACTGAAGGCAGGCGGCGAATGGATTTATACGATGCACGGGCCCGACGGCACGGACTACCCCAATTGGATGCGCTTTGACGTTGTCGAGCCGCTCACGCGGATTGCTTATACGCACGGCGCGATGCCAGATGATCCGAATGCATTTCACGGAGAAATCACCTTTTCCGATGCGGGAGACAATAAAACAGCTGTCAAATTGCGGGTGACCCTCGCTTCCGGTGAACTCAGAGATGGCATGTTTAAGTTTAGCGTTTTCGAAGGCGGAGACCAGACTTTGAGCCGGTGGGATGCTTACCTCAGCAATCTGTGAACCAAGGCCAATGGTGTTCCTGAAAAGTACCCATTGGCCTTGAAAGCAGCATCTAAGAACCATTGCAGCTAATTTCTGATTCTCTTTGTTCTATGGGCAAAGGCATGGAATTGGTGCGGTTTGATATGGCCACAAAGCAGTTGCTTCAGGTGCCCGTTGAAAATGGGTTGAATACCTTGTTATTCAGCCTTGTCATCCAACATTTCTAAAAGGGCAAAATCCGAAGCAAGTCCCTTGGCACGTTTGAGTTGCACAATATTGTCCAAGGAAGCCAAGGGCAGTCCCAATTTCCATTGGATGCCTGCTTCCATCTGTTGCCAATCCAGCTTGCATTCGTAGGTCAGATCGAGCACCAAGTTTGCTTGTTTGGCCCGGACATAATATTTGCCCACAAATTCCGGCGAAGGTGTCCCGGCATCGACATGTTCCTCCCAAACAGTGGTTGTCCAACTTTTTTGATTCAGGATTGCAATCGCCAGACGAATATTGGCTTCTTCTGGCGCAAGCACAAGATCACAATCCTGCAATACATAATCCCGCATCTTTTCCGGGAAGTAGGCCTTCAATGCCCAAGTTCCGATGACCGCTAATTTTACACCGAGTGCGTGCAGGGACCGTAATATGGGGAGGTATTCTTCCATGTTCAAAAGAATTTGGCGATCACAAATGCATCCGGATCCCAATCTGCGCAAAGGTTGCCATTGCTGTGGAAAACGAGCTTTTGGGCAATCGCTTGGGCATTTGCTGCTTGCAATGCAGGATAACTGCTCGTTTCGAGGATTACTTCTGTTTTGCCGCGGTACAGGAAGTGCTCATTGTAATAGTAGTAGCCGACCGTACTGCTTTGGTATTGCCATCCCGCGCGTACGCCCGAGCGGGTAGGCGCAAGCGCCCGCAAGAGTGGCTCGATCGGCACGCGATTTTGCTCCACCCATTTCGCGGTCGCATTGGGAAGGTAGGTGTCATCCAAGCGGCTGAGTTCGCGAAAGACTACCTCTTTGACGCCAAGTTCCGACGCCCAATCGAGATACGCCTCCATATCTGCCAAGGATTGGACCCCAGCTTGCGTGAGGATGCAGGAATTCTTCACAAACAACCGCCCTTGTAGACTCCGAATGAGGTCTTCGTAGTGGGCATTTTCCCACACCGGCTCGTTGCGGTTGATGTACATGATGCGCTGATTGGTGGCTTGGTCGGGGTGGCATCGTGACAATTCGATGCGGTCAAAAGCAGCCTTTTCCAATGCAGGCACCAATTGCGGATGCTTCAGAAGACCTGATCCGTTGGTGTAAAGCACTTTTTCATCAAATTGGAATTCTGGACGGATTTCTTCGAATAGATCCAAGAGCCGCAAAAGCCAACGCGGTTCAGCCGTTGCTTCCAAACCCGACAGGCTGAGGCCAATCGGCAGGCTTCTGACGCTCAACAGCGCCTGCTTCAATCCTTCAAAATACCGGTCATAGTCGCGGATGTAGGCATGCGCTGTGAGGCGGTGATCCGATTTTCGCTGCAATTCCTCGGAGCAAAATCGGCAATGTGCCGTGCAAGGAACAGCATTCGCAAAGGGCGTAAGTGTGAGTCCGGGCCGGAAATCGAATGCCTTGCCTTGGACGAAAACCTGAATAGGATCAGGCGGGGTATAGCGCGCCCATTTTTCTTGGCGCAGTTGGTCCAATTGTGCATCCGTTTCGGGGCTGAGGCGCAAATTGCGCAGGGTTTTGAGGATTTCCATGTGCCTAAAGCGATCTTTGTGTAAATTGTACACAAACCAATACGTGAAGGTCGGAAAAAGGTTGGAGAATCCAAAATTTCAATCGGACCATTGTTGTCGCTTTTGTCAAGTTCTGAACTCAAAACCGCCAAGCCCTTGATCAAAACCGCAGAATCCTAATCGGTAGATGCAAACCGTGGGTTCGCATTGCAGCTTTGGGGCAATGTTTCAATTCACCACTAAATTATTTCGCATGAAAAAGATTTTGATCACCCTCGCCCTCTTAATGCTATTGGTAAACACCCCCGGCATTGCCCAATCCGGCATGCCTGTTTGGCAACTTCCTGTAGCAAGCGGCACCACATTTCGCGTAGATATGGATGCGCAAACCCATTTTCCGCTTCGCAGACAAATCATGCTTTCCGAAGTGCCCGGTGGTGGCGGATTGCAAATCGCCGCCGCTGCTTCGGGACTTGTGCATTTGTTGCCCGAGCTGAGTATCATGGGTTTTTGCAATGATTCCTTTCCTCATCCCGACGAAGATTGTCCAGGTCCCAAATCCATGATTGTGGAGCATGGCAATAATATCTTCACAATTTATAGCTACATGGACACAGCATCCTATGCCGCGTATGGCATCTATGATGGAACCACTGTCACTGCAGGCCAAATCTTGGGACAAGCACGGCAAGGAGGTGCCACAGGGCTCCGTAAAGCCCACTTCGAAGTCCTGCAACCCAATGATCCCAATTGGCTCAACAACCCTCTCAACGAGCTCGTGCGTAGCATCGTCACCGTACGCACACGCACAGGAACCTATCAATATGACAGCCAAAACAGGAGTCCCGTCTTCCAGATCGGTACACAGCAGCGTCAATTGGTCGCTGGCGAAATCCTGAGTATCGCTGCCACCAAAATGGAATCCAACGTGGTGTCGTCGAAGGGTTATGAAATCCAATTGTTTCCCAATCCATTGACGCAGGATGCGCCTTTGCAAATGCAATGGTCATCGCCGTCGGCAGCGATCCTTTCGGTCACTGTGCGCAATTTGCAAGGTGCAATTGTTGCGTTGCCATTGACAGGCCATCGCCTTGAAGCGGGAATATCCATTGTGCCAATGGATCTCTCGGAGCTGTCGTCCGGGCTTTACATCCTTGAAGTAAACACGGGGGATTTCACGCATTCAACAAAAATTGCGGTGCGCTAAATATTTCAGATGGCAATGTGAAATGCGGCCATCTCGGGTAATCCGGGGTGGCCGTGTTTATGACCCGGAAAGCCGTTCCAATAATTCAGCTTTCCGATGCCGCGAAACAGCAACTTGTGCGCCATCGGTCATTACGACGTAGCCACCTTCGCCTTTTACGTATGAAGCCACATAGGCCATATTCACAAGGTGGGACTGATGCACACGGAAAAAATCGTAATCCTGCAGCATTGCTTCATACTCCTTGATGGTTCTACTGACCAAAGTCGGAGGATCGGATTTGAAATAAAAACGGGTGTAGTTGTTCTCTCCTTCGAGGCGCAGGATGTTTTTCACTTCGACCATTTTGAGTGCATCGACACTTGCCAATGCAATCCGTTTATTTCCATTTTCCGGCGTGCCCAAATTGGAAATGAGGTTGCGAATCTTCAACAGATTGTCCTTGGCTTCGGTTTTGCGGCTTGCCTTGTCTACCGCCTGACACAACTCCCCGATGTCGATCGGTTTCATGATATAGTCTACCGCATTGAATTTGATCGCTTTGATCGCGTAGTGCGTATAAGCCGTTACAAATATGATGTTTACATCCAAACCTTGCAGGCCGGCAAGCAGGTCAAAGCCTGTGCCATCCTGAAGTTCGACATCCAAAAAGATCAATTCCGGCCTGGTTTGTCGCACGATTCGCAATCCCTCCGCAACACTTTCGGCTTCGGCCACAATTTCCAATTGCGGGCAATAGTTGGCGATCAATAGGCGCAAGTTTTGACGGTTGTCAGGCTCATCTTCGATCACGACACAACGTACCTTTTCCATATTGGCAATTGGGATTACATGAATTGGATTGGAATTCTAATTTCGACGAGGGTTCCCGTCGCATTCCCATCGGCATCGGAGAGGTCCAGAATTTTGAACCGATCCGACCTTACAGGCTGGAGCAGGAGCAACCGCTCCTGCGTGATTTGATTGCCCATGCTTTTGTGGCCATCGTCGGGGTGGAGATTGCGCTTTTTTGCACCCAACCTGCCAACGCCATTGTCTTGTATGGTGCAAAGAAGCTCATCGCCAACCTTGCGGAATTGCAAATGCAATAAACCCTCCGTTTGCTTGGGTGCAAGTCCGTGCTTGACAGCGTTTTCCACGATTGGCTGCAGCAAGAGCGTCGGGAATGCTATATCGTCCGCTTCGATTTGTGGATCCAGCTCAATTTCATAACGAAACTTGAACCGCAGGGCCTCAAGATCGATGTACAACTTGAGGGCATCAATTTCGTCTTGCAACGTCGAGTCTTCTGCGCCAGATCTTTCCAGGGTAATTCGAAGTAGCTGGGCAAACTTTGAAAGGTAGAGATTGGCTTCGCGGATGGCACTTGTATTGATCAATAATTGAACGGATCCGAGCGCATTGAAAATAAAATGCGGGTTCATCTGCGCACGCAAAGCTGTCATGCGCATCTCGGCCAATTTGCGATGCAGTTGCGTCCTGCGCCGTTTGAGATTGATCCAATAAATGCCGATGCCAAATCCCAAGGTAAGTACCAATGCCGTTACGAGTAAGTTGCGTTGCGCAGCAAGTTTGGCACCTGCTTCCTGCGCGCGTTCCGCCTCTTTGGCCTGCAATGCTTCATTCTGTCGCGCAATTTCCAAGGCATGTTGCTTCTTTTCTGACCAGAATTTTGCCTCCAAGGCCAACAACTGGGAGTTGGCGGAAATTACAAGCATGCTGTCTTGCCATCTGCTCGCTGTTCTTTGGTCCGTCAGCGCGGATAGATAATCACCCAGGGCTTCATGGCATTGGCTGCGCAGTGCATACGTCTCCCGCATGCCGCCGGCATTGCGAATTTGTGCGTACCAATGACCAGCAGAATCCAATGCCGCCAAGGCGTTGGTATGTTGACGGAGTGCAAGCATTTGTTTCGCCTTCTGAAAATGGCAGTCCGCGATTTGTAATTCATTTTTGCTGCGGCGTGCCGCCGAAAAGGCAAGTTCCAAATAGTGATTTGCCGAGTCAACCTGACCCATTGCTTGATTGCAAAGCCCCAACCCCAGATAGTTGCTGTACAAATCCCCGGGAGAAGCGGCCTTCAACTCCAGGCGAATCGCTTGCTTGTATTTTGCTGCTGCGAGCAGAAAATTGCCCGCCTCGCGATCCAAACTTGCAAGGTTGGATAGGGCTCCCGCCGCAACCGGGTAATTTTCGATACTGTCTGCCAAGCGATATGCTTCGGCAAAATACGCTTGAGCGGTAGACTTGCGCCCCAATGTCTTGAATGCCAGTCCGATAGTATTGTTGATGTTGGCAATTTTTTTGTGCCATTTCAATTGTTGGAAGCATTCGCCTGCAATGAGGTAGTGATCGATGGCTTCCTGAAAATTGCCCAGTTTATTTTCCAGAATGCCGATGCCATCATGAATTTCGCCTTTCAATCCTATTTCGTCCGAACCTTTCAGGTATTCAAGTGCTTGGAGATAAGGCTGTCGCGCCTCGTAACTTAGCCCGAGATCGCGGTAAAAGAAGCCAAGATTGGCATGCACTCTGGCGAGATTTGCACTGTCATGCAGCGCGATGAAACCTTGGTTTGCGATTTCTGAATATTTTCCAACGCTATCAGGTTCGCCCATTTGAAAGAAGACCATCGCAACGCTTCCCGCCGCCTGTGCAGCAATCAGTTGTTGGCCCGCCCGCTGGGCAAGGAGCAAGGACTTCTTGAGGTATTTTGCGGCCTCTTTGTTCTTGAATCCAACTTGGCAGACAGACCCAAGATTCAAAAGGCAACGCGTGACTTCTATTGTATCATTTTTGCCACTCCAATATCTGATCGCCTCCAAATAGCGCTGCTCGGCAGCTTCCAAGTCACCCAGCATCCACTTCAATGCACCTTGCGACATGTTGCAGCGTTGTTGCCTGTCCTTGTCTCCAGAGAGCTTTGCCGCACGCATTGCCTGTGTCAGTGCTGTTTGCGAGGAGTCCAAGTTGCTTTTACGGTAATGTTTGGAGAGTTCCAGCCACCGGTCACTGGATTCGGCAGGGGAGGAGGCATGCATCGCCAGGTTCCGCAGCGAATCCGCGCGCAGATCAACCGCACTTTGGGATATCCCCCAAACATTGAAGCTCATCAGCAGCACTAGACTAGCAAAATTTCTGAACCGTTGAAACATGCGGCAATGATTTGGACAGGAAGTTACGCATTCAAGGATTCTGAAAATGGCATTACCGGGAATTGAATTAGGGATTGGTAGCTTTGAATGAGGGCTTGGGGGCAGTTTGTCCGGGGAGGAGCAGAATTTTCAGAATCTTTAGATCAGCGAAGCTAATTTCCAGAAAGCGGGATGATGTTGAATTTGTTGGTCTCGTGTGAATTCAGCACCAACATTGATTCTGCCAATTCTGAGAAACGCAAGTTCAGCGAAGCTAATTCTGCTCAAAAAAAATTAGGGCGCTCAATCCTATCGGAGAACAGCCCTAACCCTTGCTCTTGCTTGAAACAAAGATGGGGCAACATTCAGGGATGCACAAGGCCAATCTTACGGGCTTCTTACGTGGCTTTTAAGATTCTTGCTTTGGCTGGAGTTCCGCTTTACAGGCTTGCATGGGAATTGTAAAAAAAATCTGGACTTGCTAACGAAGCTCTTGACAATATGAGGGTGCCAAGGCCAAAACTCTAAAGAGCTCCCCTACCCACCGGGCAGAAGTAATTCATAATCATGACAATTCATTTATTCATAATATTCCAATTCTCGCTCCACAATAAAACTTGGAATTTGATTTATAAAGATCGTCTTTCTTATCCAATTTCCCTTTTCATCAAATTCATATTTGAAGGTCCTTTTCAATTCTAATATTCCGTTAGGGCCATAATCACATTCAGAAACCATATTGCCGTTGTCATATTCGTAAGTATATTTGCCACTTTCTTCAGCAACGAAGGCGAATTTTTCAACTGTTATATTGGCTTCGATTTTATTTCCGACATTATCATATTTGTAATTATACTTACTCTCTCGAGCACCAATCGAGTTAAAAATTGTGGACTCAATCACATTTCCACTTTCGTCAAAATTATTAACAATTTTACCGAAAATATTTCCATTCCCATCGTAATTTAAAATCTCAACTAGATTTCCACTTTCATTGAACTTACGAGTGGTTTTTAGTGGCCGAGTTCCATCCGTAAGATATTGGATGCTTTCGATACCATTTCCATTTGTGTCAAATTTAGTCGTCGTCTTCAATAATTGCTTTCCATTTGAATCATACCAAATCGTTTCAACTTGATTTCCTAAAGAATCGTACTCCATCTTGCCCTTTGTCACAAGATTACCATCAGAACCGTAACTGCTAGATTCAATCATTTTGCCTTCAGGATTAAATTCATCATAATGATCGGTGGATTCATACGGATTTTCCCAACGCCTTTCACCAGGAGTTATTTTGCCAAAGTTATCGATAGCACTAAAACTCATTTCTCGAATGGACTTTACCTTACCATGAGGAGCTATGCTTACTAAGTCATTATCGGGGCCTTTTTTAGAGGAACACCCCAAAAATACCAATGCCAGCATTATTGCAAACAATACAAATCGCTTCATTTTTTTCACTTTTCCAATGCTAAAAATAATCATAAAGACAAACATTCCAAGCTACGACCCAATTAGCTATAAGCAAAAAATCTCAGCGAAGAAACGACAGTACTTCGATCTCCTTGGCGTTGAGGTAAAGCCAATGTCGATTTACGAATGGGTTTTGCAGCACAGTGAATTGGGAAGCACTTTCAAAAATGTCTGAAGATCCACATTTCTTGCCCCGCGAACCGCATACCGCAGCCATTCACATACGCCGACAGTAAACTTATGACCTCCATTCGACAGGCAAACAATAGCATTCTCCTTATATAGATACGTGTATTTTCCGATTCCATTTTAGGACAGCTAAATGCCTTACATGAATTGCCTTTCTCTGAACCTGCGGAATCAAAACTCCTGAGGCATTGCGATGCGATGAAACATGGACTTCAATTCTGGAAATTCAGCACCAATACTGATTCTGCCAATTCTGAGAAACGCAAGTTCAGCGAAGCTAATTCTGCTCAAAAAAAAATTAGGGCGCTCAATCCTATCGGAGAACAGCCCTAACCCTTGCTCTTGCTTGAAACAAAAATGGGTTAACATTTCACGCTGCACAAGGCCGATCTTACGGGCTTCTTACGTGGCTTGAATGCATTTTTCTGTTCCCAAATGAATTCTAAATCGTTTTGCCTTGGAATTTTCTTACGTCAAAAGAGAGAAATCATACGCAAAAAAGCCTGATTTTCATTTGTGACGTGGCCCATTTTTCCGAAATGAACCTCCCTTCGTCCTTCGCAGGCCAAGGAGCCCACCAACTTGAGTTTGACTCAATACCGCAAAATATACAAACAACAGACAGCAAGGTGTAAGGCAAGGCGTTGCAGTCCTGCGGAGTATTGCAAGGTTAAAATGCGAATTCAACAAAGGGATGATGGAAACTTCGAAAAAAAGAAACTGGGTCCAGCAAATGGACATGATCAAGGAGCTCTACCCGAGCATCACAGATGAGGACCTGAAATGTGAGCCTGGAAACGAGGCTGCGACGCTCAAACGTGTAGCGGCCAAGGTGAGGCTCACCGACGAAGCGCTTCACGCGATCTTGGGCGACTTGATCCCCGGCGAAGATTTGACAAAGCCGGTCACCTGAGCCACGGTTTGCCGGACCCGTTGCTCAACATAAGTGCTTGATGCAACTTATTCGAGCCGAATTACAAGGCAAGTTTGCTGCATTTACAACAGCTTTCGACATCCTGTCATCACAAGAATATAACGTGAATTGAATATGAAAAAGCCCACCAAAGGAAAGAAAACGCCATCCACAAAAACCCCTGCGACCGAAAAGGTTACCAAGGAACCAGTTTTTACGCCACCCGCAAAGCCGGCGGTGAAGGAACAAAAGGGACCTGACAAGCGCGATGAAGAGGTCGTAAAGGATGGCAGCGAATTTGATGTCATTCCCACCGAAGAAATGCCTGCCACGCCACATGAACACGGTGTCAGCGCGCCATCGACAGAGGGCGGCGGAGCGGTGTCGATTAGCTAGGCCCAATTATAGAACCTCATAAGCACACGTAGGCTCCGACGCCGCACGTGTGCTTTTTGTTTGGTAAAATCTCCAGGATGCGTCGGAAACAAGCTGCTGCAAATCGATTGCCCTTCCGACGCGCGCTCGCACACAAACTCAAAATGGTTCCTCTTCCCGGATTCGAACCGGGACGCCCGGTTTCCCGGGTAGTCAGGCTGTAAATACGCTTCCCTACTGACGCGATTGCGTGGTTCGGTGCACTGTAAACTCTATCCATCCATCCGCAAAGGTTGGACGGCATCTTCCCGACATGACGTGGTCCCAATTTTACCACCGCACTGCCTTTTATGCTAAAGAGGCTCAAGAAATCGGAAAACAAGCGGCAAAAAGCGGGCAAACAATGGGGCATGTCAATGCCGGGATTCGAACCCGGGATAAGGCCTTGGCCTCACCACCTCCCCGATCAGGCGACGAAGTATGTCTGCCCTACGGCACGCTGTTGCTTTCCAATAAGTTTTAAAATGCAACCCGGGCAATGGCCACTGTTTCCTTTTTTTCTTGGAACGAAGTAAGAAACAGCTACGGCACCGGATGCAGTATGAAATTTTATGCTTGAAGACTGAATTTGCGATTGAATTTCATAAACTTTTGCTAAAAGTTGAACCCGTGCAAAGCGTAATGCTGAACACGATGCAAAGCAAAATCCATACTGCGCAACGTATTTGCGCAGTAGAAAATAATTTTGCAGCTTTGTCAAATAATTTCTTAATCAGCTGTTTTTCAATACGATAAATTTCATGCCCATCAACCGGAATGCCTTGATTCGCTACCGCACGATTGACCGTTGCTTGCAAAACAGGTTTCGAAAATGGACGTTGGAGGATCTGATTGCTGCCTGCTCGGAGGCGCTGTACGAATATGAAGGAATTGCCAAGGGCATCAGCAAACGCAGCGTACAATTGGATATCCAAGCCATGCGCAGTGACAAACTCGGCTACAATGCACCGATCATCGTGACCGACAAAAAGTACTATTCCTATGCGGAACCGGGCTATTCCATCACCCAGATTCCGTTGACCCATCAGGACCTCGACACTTTGGAGGAGGTGGTGCGCATTCTCGCGCAATTCAAAGGCTTCACACACTTTGCGGAAATCGGCGGAATTGTCAAACGATTCGAAGACAAGATTCAGCGGGAACGTTCCCATTCTGCCTCCGCCATCCATTTCGAAAAGAATGACGACCTCCGTGGCTTGGAGTATTTGGACCTGTTGTACAAGGCGGTCCAACAGCATCAAGTCGTGCAATTGGACTATCAGAGTTTCAAGGCAGCAGCCGCGAACCGGTTTTTGTTCCATCCTTGCCTGCTGAAAGAATACCGGAACCGATGGTTTTTACTCGGATTGAAAGGCAGTGAAAAGTTTCTCACGACACTGGCATTGGACCGCATCCTCGCCATGCAGCCTTCCCCGGAAACAACATTTCGGTTTTTTCCGGGCTTCGATGGCGAAGCCTATTTCAGTGACATCATCGGCGTGACCAAAAACACAGGCGACCGTCCGGTAAAAGTGCTGTTGCGCGTGGACCGTCGCAACGCTCCTTATGTGGAGACAAAGCCGATCCATTCCAGCCAAAGCATCACCGATCGCCACGAAGACGGCTCCATTCTCGTTGAAATTACGGTTCGTCCCAACTACGAACTTGAACGCGAAATCATCGGCTTCGGAGAAACGATCGAGGTACTTGCCCCGCAAACCCTACGCAATCGGATCGCCCACCGTATCGCCGAGATGCACCGGAAATATTCCCCCGAGGAGCAGAATTCCCAGAATTTCAGAACGGAATTTCCAGAAAAACTCGGGACGTTGAATTCAAAGCCAAACCGAGAATTCAACACCAACCCCGATTCTATTAATTCTGAGAATTCTGCTCATTCTGCCCAATGAAATGCTCCCTCCACCACACGAACTGCAGGGGTGCTGTCGGGAAATTGGCCAACATGCTTTTCACCTGATTTTCGGGATAGTTCAGTTCCAAATAATCGGCTACCAGCTGGATTTCGATCCCGCGTGGTTCCGTGGTGAGCTTCATCGAAAAGGGATAACGATTCTCTCGCGGCCTGGGCGGAGGCGACGCGCCTAGTTGTGCAGGCGTAAAAAAGTTCTCCCACCCCAAATGCGGCATCCGAATGGCGGTTTGGTCGTACCATTCACCCTTTTTCCCAAGGTACAACGCCCAACGTCCATGGCTGCAGCAGTGATCTTCCAAGCCTTGCAACACAAGCACCCATTTTGTGGGCCTTGGACCCGGCAGCGTGAGCAATTCGTAGCGAAGTGCCTCTTCGGGTCCCGATCGGCTGATTTTGAGGTGCGTTTGGGCACTGTCGGCAAAGTCCAGACGCCAAGTATAGCCTTGCGCGGTTTCCAGTGAACCCTTCGCTACCAATTCGTCCAATTCGGCCTGACTTAGCTCCATTCCTTGCCTTTCTCCGAATGGGTTTTCCCGCATCGAATCCGGCAAATGCCTGAAAAAATCACGCAATTCATCGGATCCCATCAGCGGTCGATTTGCCCGGGTCTTGCAACCTGTTTCCATCCCCAAAACCAGCATCAGCAGGCAAGCATATCCAAGAAAGGACAGGCAATCGCGCCAATTTTTGCCTCGCATTCGCAGCATCATCTGCGGGTATAAAACCTGAGATAGTTGAGCAAATGGGTACTGTTTTCCATTTGGGCCCAGGTGAGCACCTCGTTTTGACCTCGGCTTTCATCCGCTTCCAATTCCTCAGCAGCCTCGCGCGTAAAGTCGCGGTCGGCATAATCGGGATCCGAAGCATCGTAATCAGGTTCATTTCGCCAGTCATAATCCCCGCGACCACCCGATCCGCCGACATCCTTGAAGGCATCGCCGGCGACACCATGGCGGTAAGCGGGATTGACCTGCCCATAAGGATCGTCCATGGCAAGACCTTCGGAAGTCACTTCCCGCACGGTGGTAATGTGCGTACCGTCCTGATTTCCTTTGTGGTAGAGGCTCAAAACCACGGCACCGCCTGCGGCGAGTGTATCCTGAATCCTTTGACGATGCGCAAGTGTCAGTTTTTCACCCGTGCCAAAACTCACAATCGATGAATTTGATCCTGCTGCGTTGTCGACACCGGTATGGGCATCGTGCAGCGAATCCAACACTGTTTGGGAGGAGCCACTTGCCACATTGCCACGGTCAATGTTGTTGAGCCATGCAAAAAAATAGGTCAAATCCTCATATTGACCCCATTCGCGGAATCCCGCTGCGAGGTCGTCTTCGTGGCCACCCAAGCTCTCATTGTTGCCACGCAGTTTCTGATATCCGTTGGATGCAGTTGCAAATGACTCCAGAAATTCTTCGGCCTTCTCTTCAAATTTTGTCTCGACTTCGGCCTGTGTGGCTTCGGCAGCCATGGTTTCGCGCAGTTTGTCGTCGATCGCTTGGATCATATCGGCGCGGCTGTAGCCCAGTCTTTCTGCACCCATCGTGAAGGACGTCGGCCCGCAGGTCACCTCGGGTGGCGCCAAATTGTCGCTTTGTGTGCGGTACTGCGACACGCCCAATCTTGCATTCCAGTCGATCTCATCCCCCGCCGCGGGCGTTGCACCTTCTACGGGTTCGCCGGCCTCAAGCGCCACGATAAATTGCCGAACCGTCAACGTCAACTCCGGCGGCATAAATGACGTGTAGGTATGCGCTTCGTAGGCTGGCGAGGTACTCAATCCGGCGATTTCAGGGAACGTTCCGCCCTCCAATTGATGACAAACCGATTCCATCAAGGACAAAATTCCTTTGATGCGGTCTTTTTTTGCATCCCCGGCAAGCGCGTTGACCTCGGCGTAGCGGGCATTGAGCCACACTTTGAGGTCCGCCATGTATTGCGCGCGATCGCGGGTGGTCTGATTCATCAGGGCACCCTCCTGAATCCAGCCCATTTCTGCGCCGCCCTGACTCACTTTTGCAAAGCCACCGCAGCGTTCGGTAATCGTATAGGCCGTTGCATTGCTCGCAGCAAGGCTTTGATTGGTTGTTTGGCTGCCGGTGGTGGTCGTCAAGACCTTCCCAAACGGCCCGTCATACAACCAGGTATCTGCATAGGAAACATAACGGTTTCCGCTGTCGCTGACTGCTTCGGAGGCGGTGACGTTGGTAAAGGTTGTCCAGTATTTGGTGCCAACATTGGCGCCCGACAGTGCCTCTACCTGCGCAACGGTGCCATTGTTGAAGGTCCGCAGACGCTTGACTTTGGTTCCTGCGGGTATTTTTCCCGAGGTGAAGGTCGCCGGATTGCTGTTGTTGCGAATGGTCGCATCCGCATTGTCGACGTAGTAGTTCAGGGAATCCGCGACCGGTTCGCCCGGCTCCGTATCCTGGTCATTTTCCTGCAATTGTGCCGTTTGGGACACATTGGCAGGGCTGGCCGTAAGTCCGAATGCTGGTGGAGCCATGGAAGTGGTGGAGTTTTTCCCTCCCATTTCCAAGCCAGAATTGACCTTCGATACCGAATTTTCCGGGGCGTTGACTTTCATGTTGACTGACGATTAAGGCAATTGGGCAACAAAATACAGACAAATCATCAAAAATGGAAGCGGAATTAGCTTCGCTGAACTTGCGGTTCTCAGAATTAGCGGAAACACTTGATGTGGTGAATTTTCGGGAAGCGCGAGAATTTCACTTGCATGGTGCTGCAAGGAGCAGAATGAGCTTCGTTGAACTTACGGTTCTCAGAATTAGCGGAAACACTTGATGTGGTGAATTTTCGGGAAGCGCGAGAATTCAAAGCCAACCCTGATTCTGCAAATTCTGCTCAAAAAAAATTAGGGCGCTCAATCCTATTGGAGAACAGCCCTAACCCTTGCTCTTGCTTGAAACAAAGATGGGGCAACATTCAGGGATGCACAAGGCCGATCTTACGGGCTTCTTACTTGGATCGAATGGTGTTTTCGCTTTCCAACTGCATTCTAAATCGATTAGCATCGAAAAAATCTTACGTCAAAAGCCATCCAATCATCATGGAAATTTCCAAAATCTGAACCCAAAAGGCTGTTTCAGCTGATCAGAACTGCGCCAACAGCCCGTTTTTGTTGATCAGGTCCTTCATTTCCTTGTAGGGTATGAATACCTGCGGCGCGCCCATCACGTAGGGGCCGATTTCGTAGGGATTGAACGTGAACAACAGGCCTCCCGTGGAGATGGCGAAGTTTTCATTCAGCTTGAAATTGCCAGGTTCGAAGTCCCACATGAGTTCTTCGCCATCGGCTTCACTGTTGTCTTTCAGGAAAAGGCGTTCGCCGATGCGGTCCAATTTGGCTTTGCCGCCAGGCACCAACAAGTCGGCCAATTTCAGCACTTTGCCGGTGCGGATGTCAAAATTCAAATAGCCGACCCAGCTGTTGGGATGGGCGCCGCCCGCAAATTCGAAGGCGCCGACGCTGATGCAGAGCACGTTGCGGTCGTTGGTGACGACACCGCAGTATTGCTCGAGCGAGAGGTATTCGTCCTCGGCGACATCGTTGATGGAATTCATGTAGGCTTTGATGTTTTCGTAGTCCTTTTCGCCGACCGCGACTTCATCGACAATGGCTTCGTTGATCGATTGGCTCACAGCGGCATCGCCCGTCGCAACCTTGATCAGGCGCAAGTCGATGTAGGAGCACATCGTGTCGGTGAGCCAAAGTTCCTCCTCCGGCTTGTTCTTTTTCAGGTTGTTGTCCCGGTTGCGGCAATTTTCCTGACGGTGGTCTTCGAATGTAATCCCGGCGACGCCTTCTTTCGTCTCGGTCAGCTTGAAAGGCAGGGATTTGGTCTTTTTCGGATTGGTCCATGTGCCTTCGAAGACATCTGCCGCAGTGAATTTTCCCGAAAAAGAGCCTGTTTCCTCGTACTTCTCGTTCATTTCGCGCAATTCGACAGCCTTTTCGCCAGTGAGTTTGCCGTCGACCGAAAGGGGAAGGCCGACCTTGTCGTAGTAATAGTTCCCGGCGAAGGCGGTATCGTCCTTGATCAGGTCCATCGTGATGGCGATGTTATCCCCGATCGTGCCTTTCATTTTTTTGTAAAAGGCCTTTTCCAAGTCAAATTGGACTTCGGCGACCGACTGTGCAGTGCCCTCGGCAGCAGTCGTGCCGGCGTCTTTGCCACTGCAGGCTGCCAAAACCAAGCAAAAAATGAAAGGGAGGAACCGGAGGTGTTTCATTCGAAGTTCAAATCAAGTCAATGCCAAATCCCAAAAAGCTGGAATTCATGCAAATTCGGAATTATCGCGGGGAAAGACAAAAGCCGGATTTCAAACACCTACTCCACACTCAACCGCAACACCTCTACCTCGCCTGCGACCTGCACCCGCATGAGATAAATGCCTTTGGCCAGGCCGCCAAGGCTCAATTCGGCGGAGACGCCTGCCACGTTCCAATGCCGCAAGGCGCGGCCGGCCAAGTCGTACAGGTCCACGGCAAAGCCTTGCACGTCCAAGCTCACGCGCACTTGCACGCGCTCATTCGCCGGATTGGGCGCGACCTGCACCCACCGTTTTGCAGGCAAATTCACCTCCACCGCATCCGAATAGGCCATTTCACCGTCGGGTTTTTGAAGCTTCAAACGGTAAGTCCGCACGCCGCCCCAATGGCTGCGGTCGGTGAAGCCGTAATTTTGTTGGCCTTGAATGTGCGCGACCTCGGTCAGCGGCGTCCAGTCTCCGCCGGGAAATTTCCTTTCGACCGTGTAGGCCTCCGCGTCGCCGTCCCGTTGCATGTTCCATTGGACATCAACGCCATTCGCATCCGCAAGATTTGTCCAGAAAGTCAGCCCAGGATAAGCCACGATGCCGCAGCCCGACAAGTCGGCCGGACTTACCGTGATGCAAACCCGTCGCGCGCAATTCAGGCATTGCGTCGGGCTCGCCGGGGTATTGGCCGTAACGACGTAGGTTCCCGGATCGATGATCGGCGTACTGCCCTGTCCGCCGGAGGTGATGACTTCATTGAATCCATTCGGCCCCGTCACCGTGATGCTTCCGCTTCCTGAAAGTCCTGAGGCATCGGAACAAAACCTGCTTAATCCAGTGAAAAGGAGGTTTCCGCTGACGCAAATCGTATAGTTTCCACTTCCTGTGAGCGTATCGGGCACGGCAATCGGCGCGAAAAAGGGTCCATTGTAATAGTGGTTGCAAGAGGAGGCGCCGTAGTAGGACCAGCTTTGGCCGGTGCTGTTATGAGACAAGGCATAAAACCCGCGCGCGAATTGTGTCGGAAGGCTGCCGCTCAGGAAATAATAGCCGTTGCAGCCGGGATTGAGATCTGTCAAACTGCCGCAACTCACGAACCGGTTCGCAGAATAGCGCCAACCCAGCAAAGCCGTTTTTCCGATGGCCGTCACCTTGGTCATACCTACAGATTGCGGTGTGGTTCCTTCGTAGTATTGCACGTTGATGCCCGTCCCGGAAGTCGCTTCCCAGTCTGCAATACATTCGTAGACAACCGTATAGAAATTGTTGTTGGTGCGCCAGTCGATGCATTGTTTGTCGCCGCCCTCGGCGTTGCAGAGGTCAAAGTTGGTGGCAAATGTCGAACCGCTCAGGTTTTGGGAGGCATAGGTTCCATTCTGCGAAGTCAAAATCTCAACGCCGCGTTCGGCTTGATTGACGCCCCGCCGGACGGTGCCATAAGCCGTTGCAAAACTCGTCAGTGTTGAACTCCCAACGCCGTCGTCATTGGCATCTGCTCCGTAGCCACACATGTTGGCAAAGCTGATGCCACAGGGTATGACTTCGTCGCCGGATGTGATGACGGGGTAGTCAATGGCCAAATAGCGTCCGGGATTGGTCGTGGTAATTCCCGAGGTGCAGGAGGCCGTTTGGCTGTAGCGAATGCGGAATTTGAAGCCGGATGTAAAAAAGGCGCTGTTGACCATGATTCCGGAGGCCGCGGTGCTGCCCGACGCGGCGGTATAGAAATTGCCTGGCGAGGTGGTGTTTTTGAAGACGGTCACACAGACCCGCGACCAAGCGCTTTCGGTGAGCCATTTGGTATTGGATGTGTTGTTGAAACACATGTCTGAGCTTGTGCTGCTCAAATTCATCTGCAAGACTTGTGACCAAGCCGTGCCGCCGTTGGTCGAGAAGTCAAGAAATGCGATGTTGCCCACACAACTTCCCCAGCTGTTCATTTGTCCGCAAGATGTCTCGGAAGGAAAGAGCCAGAATTGGACCTTGAAGGCCTCCACGGCACTCATGTTGAAGGTTTCAGACACGAGTGTAGGGCTGTTTTGCCCACGCAGCACAGCGTAGCTGAGGTTGGAGGGGACATTGGGGCGCCCGTCGAAGTTGGCGCCGAGTTTGCCACTTGCGCCACCGCCTCCGACGGCTTGTGTACTCGCAAGATTGCCGATGCAAAAGCCGTTGGTGGCGGTGCAAGAACCGCTGCAATTGGGCTGAATGAGGCCGGCCTTGGCGCCGTAGGCATCTGCGGCAGGAAGCGGGCCGGCCGTGGTTGCGGAAGGTCCGCCCGCAAAGGACCATCCTGCAGGCAATCCGCTCGTGGACCAAGTGGTGGTTCCAGCAAAATCGTAGGCGGTGCGGATGCCGGCGGTCGCTTCAAACGCATTCGGCTGCGCACAAGGACTGGTACACGTAGCCCCATGGGGCACGTCTTGGGGGCAATTTACATTCGTTTCACCCGGATCGACCGTGCCGGAGCCGCAGTCCGGGCATTGGGAATAGACCACTTGGCACCCCACCAACAAAACGAAAACAACCAACAAACCGCGCTGAATCATCCTTCCACAATCCGTATTCATCCCGAAACTTAATCAAGCCCATGCAAAAAATCAAAACATTCGGGTTGGCAGGTCTGTACCATGGAGGTCAACCGAAACGCTGAGAGAAGGGTTGTGAACATCGGGATAGCTTTGTAAGCAAATGGAAAAATGCAGTTTGTCGGAAAAAATAGTTGGAGACAGTACCGTGAGCATTTGTGAAAATCCAGAATTCAACACCAAGTTGATTCTGCTGATTAGCTGCGCTGAACACAGGATTCTGGAAATTCTGTGAATTCTGGAAATTCTGATCTAGAATTCTGCTCAAAAAAAATTAGGGGCCTCAATCCGCCGCGGCGGAGAGTCTCCCTAACTGCATACAGCATGAATAGGGGCAAAAAAAAATTAGGGGCCTCAACCATCTTGTGGGAGTCCCCTAACCCTTGCTCTTGCTTGATGTAAAGATGCAGCGACAATTTCGGCACCACAAGGCCGATCTTACGAGCTTCTTACTTGCCATCATCCCCATATTCTTGAAAAATCAATCATCTGAATCCATTCAGGCTTCCAAATTCTTACGCATTCAGGTGCTTTTTGGGCATGAAAAAATGAATGAAACGAGATTTTAAAGCAGCCTCCGACCGCTGTAACTATCTTTGCAGGAAGCCCTCGGGAAAAACCACGTATGAGAATACACGTTTACATTCTAGCAATAGCCGCCATTTTGGTCCATTTTGGGGCTAAGGCCCAAAATTCGACGGCGCTTTGGGACGACAGCCGCGTTGCGGCGATCTATTTGACCATTCATCCGGATTCGCTCGATTCGATCTATACCAATATCTATTCCGATCATTATTATTCGGCAGAACTTGTGTTTGACGACGGTGTCGTGCGCGATACCGTGACAGAGGTGGGTATGCGCCTACGCGGCAACACCTCCCGAGCCGCAGACAAAAAGTCGTTCAAGGTGAGCTTTAACGAATATCTCCCCGGAAGACGGTATCAGGGAACCAAAAAACTCAACCTGATCGCCTCGCACAACGATCCGACGATGGTGCGGCAAAAGCTCTTTTACGATGTCTGGAACCAATGCGGGATGCCTCCACGCCGCACAACCTTCGTTCAAGTTTACATCAACCAGGTCTATTACGGTCTGTATTCCAACCTCGAAGAAATGGACAAGGACTGGCTGACCACGACATTCGCAGAGAATACGGGCAACCTCTACAAGTGCATTTATCCGGCGGATCTGGTCTACATCAACGGGAATCAGCAGACCTACAAAAATATTGCGGGTTCCACGGGTCGCGCCTACGACCTCCAAACCAATGAAACCCTCGATGACTACACCGATCTCGTCGAATTGATCACGCAACTCAACCGGATTCCCAATGCGCAATTCGCTGCCGAAATCCCGCAGTATTTGAATGTGCAGGGCTATCTGAAGGCCTTGGCAATCGACGTGGCGACGGGCAATTGGGACAGCTACGGCTACAACAAAAACAACTATTACCTCTATCACCGACAGTCCTCCGGGCAATTCGAATTCGTGACCTACGACGCCGACAACACGTTTGGGGTGGATTGGGTGAATCGCGACTGGGCGACGCGCGATTGCGCTGACTGGCTGAGTCATAGCGAACCGCGACCCTTGGCTTCAAAACTGCTGGCAGTTCCGGCCTTTCGGGCGCAATATTATGCCGCACTGGACAGCATTACCCGATTTGTGACGCGCCCCGACAGCATTTTCCCCAAAATCGACGCCTTGAAAGCATTGATTTTACCCTTCGTTCCGGCAGACACCTTTCGCAGCTTGGATTACGGATATGATTTGAATGACTTCGAATTGGGATTTACCGGAACGGTCGACGGACATACGCCCTACGGGATCAAGCCGTTTCTCGGTACCCGCTACAACAGTACGCTCGGGCAACTTGACGCTGTGAAAACAACCAATGGCGTGGACATAGCCCAAGTGGTCACCGCCTTTCCCAACCCCTTCGGCCCGGGACAAATGCTGCATCTCCATTCCAAATCGCCGGTAAAACCCGACCTCCAGGTCACCATCATCGACCTGCAAGGGCGCATCGTACACCAATCGACTTGGGCAGCCCACGAAACCACAACTGAATTGGATCTTGGAGGCCTAGCAACCGGCAGCTACCGCGCCATTCTTCAAGGCAAAGGTGTTTTTGGGGCGATTGGGCTTGCAAAACTGTAGAATTTCCAGAATCTCTTGATCGCGCTGTTTTTGCGGGGTCCGCAAGAATTCACGCGATTTTCGGAATCTAGTTTGGAATCGAATTCAATCAGCATGCAGAATTCAACTCCAAGGCTGATTCTGAGAATTCTGTAAATTCTGCTCAAAAAAAAATTAGGGGCCTCAACCATCTTGTGGGAGTCCCCTAACCCTTGCTCTTGCTTGAAACAAAGATGAGGCGACTTTTTGCGGTCGGCAAGGGCGTTCTTACGAGCTTCTTACGCGGACTGATCCTCAAAAGCATTCTCCAATGCCATTCTGAATGCTTTTAGAACAAAAAAATCTTACGTCCAAACATTTCTTATCAACTCGAAAATCATCCTTTGGGCGAAGAACCAAGGATGAATGTCAGCTTAAAAGTTCATTCGAAGGGGCAACAATGGCTTGTCAGGGCTGAAAAATCGTAAATTGACCTTTCAATTGTTCATTCACCCAAAAAGAAAGCGCATGAAGATTTCTACTTTCGTTTTAGCACTTTGCTTGGGCTGTTTGATGAGTTCGCCGGGGTTGAAGGCCCAAAATTATGTGAACTTTACCATCAATCAGCCTGCTGCACCCAGTTCGTCGTTTTCCTATACGATTCAGAACACAACCTATACCTTCACTGATCTGAGCTCGGGTACAGGTCTCACCTACAGTTGGACCTTTGGCGATGGCAATACGTCCACGCTTCAGAATCCCACCCATACTTACGCGACGGATGGCAACTATACCATCTGCCTGGGAATTACCGACATCAACAACTGTACGAGCAACAGCTGCGACTCGGTCTTGGTGGTGGGCGTGCAAAATGCGATTCCGGGATTGACCTTCGAAGTGGCGCCGAATCCATTTTCAGGTCAGACCGCGGTGAATTATGCACTGACCGAGGCTGCTGACATCAGCATTTCGGTGTACAACCTGCTCGGTGCACGTATGCAGACCGTGGTCAGTGGCCCGCTGGCCGCTGGCAGTTATCAGCAACGCATCGGCAGCGGATTGGCTGCAGGTAGCTACTTACTGGTATTTGAGGTAAACGGTAAGCAAATGAGCCGTCGCATCGTCAAAGCACAATGATCCATCCACATCCAACAAGAAACAACATGAAAAAGTATATCAAAGGATTTTGGATAACATGCGGATGGATATTGCTGGGTGGACTTTTCCAGCAGGCCTACTCCCAGTCTGCAATTTGTGACGGCGAAGAGGTGGTTTTGACCCTGAGCGGTTACACGGGAACGATCCAATGGGAATATTCCTCGAATCTCGGCGGCCCATTTACGCCATTGTCGGGCGTGGTGGGCGACAGTGCCTCCATTTTCCCGGATAGCAGCGGATTTTACCGCGCCGTGGTGACTTCAGGCACCTGCAACCCTTTTTATTCCGACACGCTTGAGATTCTGGTTCATCCGAATCCAATTGCAGATGCGGGTCCCGACAATGGTTTGTGCGCAGGCGGCACCGTCAACATTGGCGGCAGTCCAGCAGCATCTGGCGGAACTGCTCCCTACACCTATACTTGGACACCTTCTACAGGATTGTCCGCCGCCAACATCGCCAATCCCGATGCCGGGCCTGCTGTCACAACGACTTATTTGCTGACTGTCGTCGACACCAACGGCTGCAGCAGCAGCGATTCCATGACGGTGACTGCCAATGACAGTCCGGTCGCGAATGCAGGTGCAGACGTCACGATCGCTTGTGGCGATTCGACGCAATTGGCAGGTGCAGCGACAAGTGGCGCAGCCCCTTACAGCTTCTCCTGGTCGCCCTCAACCGATCTGAGCAATGCTGCGATTGCCAATCCTTGGGCTTCGCCCAGCGGATTGACGGCTTATGGCCTCACTGTCACCGACTCCAATGGCTGCGTCGGAACAGATACGGTCACCGTCACAGTTGCAGGTGGCGGCCATGGCACATTGACCTTCGCCTACACCGGCACAATTGACACGAGTTTCGTGATCCCTTGCGCCGATTCGTTGGTGATCGAAGTCTGGGGCGCCGAAGGCGGCAACAACACGACTTCAACCGTTGCACCTGGCATGGGTGCCTACCAAAAGGGAACATTTGTCTTGGCTCCCGGCGGCAAACTCAAAGTTCTGGTCGGCGAAAAGCCCAGCTTTGGTGGCGGCAACGGCGGTGGCGGCGGGACCTTCGTCACGCTTCCCAACAATACCCCGCTGATCATCGCCGGCGGTGGTGGCGGTTCGGCGCAGACGACTGACTCGCCCAACAAGCATGGCCAAGCTGGCCAATCGGGTGGACTAGGCGCAGCTGGTGGCGGCGCCGGTGGCACGGGCGGCAACGGCGGGGCCATCGGCCCAAGCGGATTCCAATCGGGTGCAGGCGGTGGCTTGCTCACGAATGGCACGAACGGCTGGACGACCAATACAGGCGGATTGGCATTTGTAAATGGCGGCAGCGGCGGCACCGCCAACAGCCTTGCAAGAGGCGGCTTTGGCGGCGGCGGATCGGGTTCGTCTTACGTCGTCGGCGGCGCAGGTGGCGGATATTCCGGCGGTGGCTCCGGTGGCAACAGTTCCGCTGGCGTCGGTGGCGGTGGCGGCTCTTACAATGCAGGAACCAATCCCGTCAGCACCAGTGGCGTTCGCACCGGTCACGGGCAGGTCGTCATTACCTGGTAAAAAATCCTAATACAAAACGGCGCGAAAATGGAGTCAAAACTCTGTTTTTGCGCCGTTTCGCATTCGAAGGGATTGGGTGTGTAACAATCCGGGGGAGTCGGCGCCATACTTCCGCACGGATCTGAACGTTTGCCTTTGGCGTAGGAGGTATGAAGTTTTTGATTAGGAACGCTTTTCGCCGGAGGCAAATGTTCGATGTCCTGCGGCAGGATGCCGCGGACTCAAAGACGAATTCAACACGCAACTTGATTCGGCAAATTAGCTTCGCTGATCTAAAGATTCTGTAAATTCTGCTCATGATGTTGCCCAGTGATCCAAAACGACCGTGGCTTGCGTAAATACCTTGCGGAAAGTAGGATTATTAAAGTATTTGAAAGATGGATCGACTCCTTGAAAATCAAAAAGGCATTCAGTTTTGGGTAGAAATGCTGATTCCGGTTAATTACCTTAGCGACGAACGCAGTCTCCGCAAGGCACGGCTGTTGGTGCTCTTTTACCTTTCGACGGCGATTTTTTTGGGCGCCTTTGCGGCCTTGTACCATTTGGTCGGGTATTCTTTGGGCGTTTGGGCCTGCACCTACGGTGCCGCGGTGGTTCCATTGCTCCTTTTTGTCTTTCACCGCAGCGGAAGTTTTGGCATCACAACGGCGGTCTTCGACTTCAATGCCATTGTCATGTTTTCCATCCTGATTTACGGAACGGGCGGCATCAATTCGAGCATCGTCCCGTGGTTGGCGATCGTCCCGGCTTCTGGATTTGTCTTTTACGGCTGGAGACGCGGCTTGATGATGTCACTGGTTTGCTTGATCGAAATAGTCATACTCTACGTTTTGAAGGCCAAGGGAATGGAGCTCCCCAGACTATATGACCTTCAATACACGCAGCTACTGAATTTGATTGTCCAGCTTGGTCTGATGGCCTATATTTTTATGATTTTGCTGATTTATGAGGTCTCCAGAGAACGCACCATTCGACAGCTCGACGAATTGAATGCCGACCTTGCCTACCGCAAGCTTGAAGTGGAGCTGCAAAGGGAGGCATTGCGCGAGAGCAATACCCGCATCGTCAACACCAACGCCAACTTGGAATTGAAGGTCGCCTCCCGAACGGAGAAATTGCAGCAGGCTAAAAAGGAACTTGATACCTTTCTCTACGAAGCTGCGCATGCCCTGCGGCGGCCCGTAGCACGGATTATGGGGCTGGTTTCGATTTTGCGGTCCGAGCCTGAGAATATCCCCACAGCATTGGCGATGCAGGACCATATCGACCGCAGCACGGCGCTGATGGACCAAATGTTGCATAAACTCATTCTCGTAAGCGAAATTGACGGTCGCACATCCACGACGGAAAACATTGAGGTCCTGAACTTTTGCAACGCGATTCTCGCGGACCGGATGACGGAAACCCAGAAGTCAGAAAGTGGCCTTCAGGTTGAAATTTCCGCGGATCTCATGGTCAATGCGGATCCGTTTTTTTTGCTCCGTGTGGCCTTCGAAAATGTGCTTGACAATGCCCTCCAATACTCCGCAAAAACGGGAAGAAAGCCGGAAATTTGCATTGCAGCGACTAAGGAAGACGGTGAAATATTGCTTCAAATCACAGACAACGGTCTCGGCATTCCAGCCACAGAAATCGGCCGTGTCACCGAGATGTTTTTCCGTGCAACCGAAAAAGTTCCCGGCGGAGGTCTGGGGCTTTACCTTGTACAGAAATCGCTCGATAAAATGGGCGGAACAATGCTCATTTCCAGCGAATTGGGCGTCGGAACGGTTGTGGAGTTGAGGTTTATGAATGGCTAGCCTATTCCGCAAGTGATTGCAAAAATGCTCAGGTCTTCGCTGTCGCAGCGGCAATGCAATGCAGGACCTTTTGGGGATCACATCCATTCAATCCAGCACCCCATGCCGAATTGAATTCAAGCATAAACCATCCCAAATCAGGATTGAACGCTAGATCAACTACGTAGGTGCGAGGCAAGTCGCTTGCATGCGCTTGCGCAAAGGCGGAGACCAGCAATTCGGCTTCTGCCAAATCGCCTTCCCCTTCATAAATCGCGGAAGCTTGAACCTCACCATCCAAAACAAAAAACCGTGACTCCGCAGAAATCTCCACCTTTTCAGAAGTCAAAACAGCTTCCTTGCCCGGCAAATCCAAAGTAGCTGCCTGCAATTCCGAAAGGCTTTGGTACACGGCTGCTACGAATTGTTTTGGAATGACCGGCTTCACAAACAAGGGAAAATCGCTTTCCACCAGTTCGGCAAGATCGCGCTGCAATACTGTGCGTTTCGTCCATTCCTTGGAAATGCGCCCGATCAAGGCATCGTCCGGCGAAAGCAATTTCAATCCCAACACCTGCGCCAAAACTTGGGCAAAGGTATCGTTGCCGTAAATCGCCACAGCTTCATTGTCGGCCAAGTCCGGCTTCACCCAAAACTTCTCGACGCGTCGCACGCGCCCACCTGCGGCCTCCCATGCTTGCGCGACGCGATCCCTTTCCTCATCGGATTTGGCTGGAGTCAACAATGTTGTCGCATTCTTCATTCCGCTGAATTATTCCGGCAAAACTTGCCCCAACAACCGCGCCTGTTTGATGTAAATCTGAAAGCCGCCCTCGCGGCGCCGCACGACTTTGAATTCAATGTCGACGCCGTAACGGATCTTTCCGTATTGCGGCGCACGCGCCTTGAAATCACGATGCACTTGGACGGCCAAGTCTTTCAATTCCAGCAGGGTAGCGGCGAGCGAATCCTGCAAAAAGACATCGTGGAGATTGCTTTTGGACTCGATGGAATATTTCGTGGCGGATGAATTCTTGAAAACCAGCGCTTCAGGCACCTGCCCACCTTCTGGATTGGTGACCGCAGCCTCCCCGAATTGCGAATTGACGACAACGGCAAAATCGGTTTGATCGGGAACCGTGAGCACCACCCCGTTGGCATATTCTTTCCCATAAGCCTCATTGATGAGGATCGCCATGGCGACTTTGCGGTGGTCGATGAAGTAATATTCCCGTTCGGCCCAAGCGTGGGGCGTCCAGACGGCGGCGTATATCTGGAGAATGCGGTTTTGAAGCTTGGCAGGAATTTCGTCGGCATCCAGTCCCTTGGAGAGGTAAAGCCCTGCGCCGTTGAAGCTTGGCAAATCCTCACAATTGGTGCTGCTCCGCAGTCGGATGCGCTGTCCTGGAAAATGCGTTTTGAGGGTTTCGGAGACTTCCACGAGCATTTGGGGGTCGATTTTCGCCTTCAAAATCTCCGCGCGGATGTTTTCCAGCCGCTTTTCAATTTCGGCGGGCGTCAAATTGGCCTTTTCCAGCAGCAGTGCGTCGATCAAGTTCGCAACATTCCCTTGTTGGATGACTTGCTGATAATAAACAAAGGGAATGGCAAATCCGGGCCTGACGTAGGCTGGAAAACGCCGTTGAATAATGGCATAATTGGCGGCCTTGGCGCCGATCACATTCGGCTCCAACAACAAAAAAAGGCCGGAACTTGCCGAATTGAAAGGGTCACCTTTGGCCAAATCGACGATGCCTTTCTGGGCGAAATTGGGTTCCGGCAATTCGACTTTGACCTGGTGTTTGGCCCAGAAGGCCTCGGCTTCTTTGAGCGTCGCGTCGTGCAAGGTGATGCGTTGATCGGTGCATTCGACGCGGGTGAGTTTGCCGATGCGGGCATGCAAACCGGGAATGGCCGCCGTGTCGAGGGCGTAAAGGTTCAAAGTGCCGCGATTTTTGGCGAGCAGGTTGATGTGGGACAGAGGTGTTTGGGCTTCGAGGTAATGATGCCGTTCACAGGCGGCACGCGCAGGGGCGTTTGCGCATACACGACGATGTCTTGTGCCGTCGGCCGGAAATTGGTCTCTTCGCCTGCCTTCACGTAGCGCAAATAGCCGAATCCCGTTCCTGCATTGAGGATTTTCACCTTTTCGCCGCCCATCAAGGTGACCAACTGATTGGTGGTTTTGTTGGGGAATCCTGCCTGGTTAAGTGCCGGGGCGAGGGCCACATTGGGCTGACTTTCAGGATTGGTGGAAAGGATCACAATGCCATTCGAAGTCTTTCCCGTAGCCTGCCGAATGTAATCCTGCACAGTTTTGAGCAAGCGCAAGGTGGTTTCGGTCATTTGCTGGGCATTGTCGCGGTAGGCATAGTCTTCGATCCGGATCGCCCATTCGTAGGATTTGCCTTCCAGTACAGGCGGCTTTTTCCGGAGATCGAATAGGAAAAACGGCATGTATTTGCGCTGGGCGTGGTCGCGGACCTGTTCCTTGAATTGGGCGAAGGTGATCCCGGTTTTCAGCGCCACCGAAATGTATTGCGCATGGCCTTTGTACTGAATCGCATCGTAAAGATGGATTTTAGCCGCGGGCTTGTCCCAATCGGTGGCCACGCCCGTCCAAGTAGGAATGGATTCGAAGGAAAGAAACTGAAATTGCCGGTCTTGGTAGACGGATTGCGCGGACAAAACGCGCGCGCACAACACCATCAGCAATGTTCCCAAACCCCGCTTGATCAGCTTCATAACACGTTGTATTTCATCGTTTCCGAGCATCGAGTATCCACAAGCAAAACGCAAGCCAAAAGCTCCTTCAGTGGTCTGCAACGGCGACCTACCTGAACCAACCGTCCAGCTGTTCGCCTTTCTTCTGCATATCTTCGAAGCCAGCACATCCCTCTGCTTCGGATTTGGGAAATTTGTCGCCCGCTGCCTCATCGACTTCCTCGAGTTTGGCCTTCAGTGCCCCGAATTTGGACAAGACCTCGGCGCTCATTTCCTCGGGCGACTTGGCATCACCTTTTACCTCGATGGCTTCGTCGAGCAACGAATTCAGGGCATCCACAAAGTCGCAGGGCGTGGTGAGTTCACTTACCTGAATGTCCAATGCCGATTTCTTGCAGCCTGAGACTGCCAAACCAACGAACAGAATAAGAACCAAGAATACATTCGATATTTTCATACATACAATGATTGATCTTAATGGGATTATGTGTCAAACAGTTGTGCCGAATGGCCGATCCTGATGGCAGGGCTGCTTCAATGGAGCCACCCACGGAGCTGCTTGACTTTATCTTGCAGGGACCCGTAATGCTCACATTTTTGTGCTTCTTCTTTCGGAAATTTTGCTTCCGCCCCGCTTTTGACTTCATCGATCTTCTTGTCCAAAGCCAGTCGTTTCTGCTCGTCAGCAGCGCTCAATTCTTCTTTCGAATTCGCGCTGCCTTTGACGGCAATCATTTCGTCCATCAAGGATTCCAAGGCATCCACAAATTCGCAGGCCGTTTTGAGATCGCTGACCTGAATGTCCATGGGCGACTTTTTGCAGCCCGAAACTGCCAAACCGACGAATAAAATCAGCGCAAAGAAGAGATTCGATATTTTCATACAGTCAAATTTTGGAGTTTCAATGAAGGAATGCGAAGCAGCAAGGAGGGATTAGCCATTGACGTTTAGGTTGTTGTGTCGCAATCCGCCTTGAATTCGGCTGAACCACGCCATGGATCCCACGAGATAGACTTCCGTTGCTCCCACCAACGGCAAAAACAGCGGAGTTCCGGCGGTAAAAAAGGCTGCCAATCCGACCATCATGGCCAGTCGCAGCAATTCGAAGGTGCGACCAGAGGGCTTGCCCGCGGTAATGCTTCCCATGCTCACGATGCTGATGTAAATCAAGCCGGCACAGCCTGCTATTGCCACGGCACGTTGCAGGGCATCATCGGCGTACGCCTCCCGCAATTTCCCCGACATCAGCAGGAAGCCCGAGACGCAAAGGATGACAACCACGTATTGCAGCAAAACATAGGTGCCGATTCCCTTGGACACCGCCGTATCAAATTTGTGAAACGACTTGGTCGTCACGGGTTGCGGCTTTTGAGGACCTCCCAAATAAGCGGGCCGCCAACCAGGTCCCTTCACGATGGCTTTGAGCATATCCAAGGGATTGCGGCAACGCAGAATGAGTCTTCCCAAGTCCACGAGATAGTCAAAATTCGCCCAGACCGGATTCCAACTCGCCAGCGGCTTCGTCACACCGTAAACCACTTCCTCTTCCTCGACCTGAAACGTGCCAAACATCCTGTCCCAAATGATCAGCGTGCCGCCGTGGTTTTTGTCGATGTATTTGGGATTTACGCCATGATGCACCCGGTGGTGCGACGGTGTGTTGAAGACATATTCGAAGGGTGCCCACATCTTGCCAATCAATCGCGTATGGATCCAGAATTGGTACAAAGTCTGGAATTGGCTCACGACGAGAAAAACGACAGGATCAAAGCCGATCCAAGCGAGCGGCAAGTAAAATACCCAACTCGAAAGGCCTTGGAATGCGCCTTGGCGGAGGGCTACGCTGAGGTTGTATTCTTCGCTTTGGTGGTGGACGATATGGCCGCCCCACAAGATGCTGATTTCATGCGCGTAGCGGTGAAACCAGTAGTAGAAAAAGTCCACGCCGATGAAACAAAGTACCCAAACCCACCATTGGTCAGCGCCCAGCGTGAGCAATTTGTAGTTTTCGTAGAGATAGAGGTAGGCCACAAACAAAATCCCGCGAATGAGCACCCCGAAAACCTGCTGCGCCACGCCGCAGGAAATGTTGGCAATCGCATCGTTGAGGCGGTAAACCTCTTGACGGCGCCGCCGCGCCACCCAGATTTCCACCCCGATCAGGATGAAAAAAACTGGAATCGCATAGATGATATAGGGCGTCACCTTGGGCATGGGGTGAAATTAGGGAATTGGGTTTGGAAAGTCCAGTGGTGACGGATTCAATCTTCATTCTGTTTAGCGATGAAGGCAACCCATGGACAACTTGTTTTCTCCAACCGTTTTTCCGTACTTTTGCACCATGCGCTTTCTGAAACCCTTTGTTTCGATGGTATTGGCTTTGCTCATCGGCTTCACGTCGCTGGGCTTGGCAGTGTCTGCGCATACCTGCTCCGAATCGGGATTTGCCGAAACGAGCCTTACGCCGCTCAAGGCTTGCTGCAAAACAGCCGATGGCCACGGCTTCCGGGCCGAACCCTGCTGCGAAGTCAGCGTCAAGCATGTGAAGTTGGCGACCGTCAGATTGGCAACCGCGCCATTGGAATTGCCCATGGCATTTTCTGCGCTCTATTTGCCGATCGTCCCGCTTTCGATTGGCCTGGATGCTGCTCCTTCGAATGGCATTACTTTCCTCAAAGACCCGCCTGAGGCGCCTCCTTTGGCCACAGGACGCGCCATTCAAACCCATTTTTGCTCCTTTTTGATCTAAAAACGATGCTGTTGTTGCGTCCCTGCTGACTTTCGGCCGGGTTGTTCGCGTTTTCAACTTTGCATCGTTATGAAAAAATACATTTTCTTACTTTTTACCATCACCCTGCTTTTTGGCCCACTATGGTCGCAGACTGAGATCAGAGGAAAGGTCTTCGAATTGGATCAAGAAGGCCTCGAGGTCGAATTGGAAGGTGCGACCGTGATCTTGGTCCAAGCAAAAAAAGGCACCTACACCGATTCCAAGGGAAGCTTCAAGCTCCCGTGGTCCTCAGGTGACACATTGATCATCCGGCACATCAGCTACGAAGACGATACGATCCTGATCGTCGAGGGGCAGGAATATTACCGTACCGCCCTGAAAACGCCTGCGACGCAGGCTACGGTTGAGATTCGCGCCAAAATTCCTGCGAGCAGCTATTCGATGATCGAGGTGCAACAGGTGCAGTTGATCAGCCGCGCCGAATTGGGCAAATCCGCTTGCTGCAACCTCGGCGAAAGCTTTGCGGCGAATGGCGCAGTCGATGTGGCCGCCACGGACGCGGCTACAGGTTCGCGGGAAATCCGTTTATTAGGATTGGCGGGCCGGTATTCGCAGTTGCTCACCGAAAAGAAGCCCATGACACGCGGTCTCGGCTCCATCTACGGCCTCAACTACATCTCCGGCGACTGGATCGAAAGCATTCAGATCGCAAAAGGCACCGGTTCGGTTGTCGATGGCTACGAATCGATGACCGGCCAAATCAACGTGGAATTCCGGAAACCGGGCTGCGAAGCCCCCAAATTGCACGTGAACCTTTACCAAAACAACTTCGGCCGCACCGAGGCCAATGTGATCGCAGCGAGGCAGTTCACCGAGCGTGTCGGCACCATGCTCTACACGCACGGCAACCTCAATTTGGGCCACCAGGACCCCGATGGCGACCATTTTCTCAACAATCCGAATGGGAAAGCTGCCATCCTCGCCAACCGTTGGTTCATCCAGGCGACCGACCAACTCGAACTGCAAGCAGGCATTCAATACCTGCGCGAGGACCGCTTTGGTGGCCAACCTGAATTTGATCCTTCGACCGACCGCGGCAGCAATTCGGTTTGGGGCTTGGGCGTGAAAACGAAGCAATATTCGGCATGGACCAAAACGGGCTATGTGGCCAAAAACAGGGAATTCCGTTCCGCAGGGCTGATTTTGTCGGCGTTTAGGCATGACATGGACAGCTATTTCGGGCTGAATGACTACAAAGGCTTGCAGGATAATTTCCGGGCCTCGTTCACTTTTCAGGATTACATGGTCGACACGCGCCATACGATTCGCACCGGCGCCTCCTTTTTGCTCGACAGGTTTGAGGAGACTTTGGAAGACTCGTCCTTCAGTCGGATGGAAACGGTCCCTGGCGTTTTCGCAGAATATACCTGGAAACCCAACGACAAATTTTCAAGCGTGATCGGGATGCGCGTGGACCAACACAACATGTATGGCACGCTGCTCACGCCAAGGCTTCACCTGCGCTACAACCCGGTCGAGAAGACAAGCCTGCGGATTTCGGCCGGAAAAGGCTATCGCACAGCCAATCCAATCGCAGAAAATATCGCGGTATTGGCAAGTTCACGGACCATTGTTGCGCAACAAAGCAGTTTACAGGAAAAAGCATGGACCTTTGGTGCTGGAATCGTGCAACAATTCAAAGTCAAAGGCCGCGATGGCAGCCTCGTATTGGACGCTTATCGCACGCAGTTTACGAGCCGTTTGGTGGCCGACGTTGAAGACCCGCGCAGTCTGCGCTTCTACAACATCCAAGGCGGATCGTACAGCAATGTCATCCAATTGGAATTGAATGTCGAAGTCCTGCCCCGCTTGGATGTGAGACTTGCGTGGCGAAGCCAAGACGTGCGGAGCACCTTCGACAGCGTGCTGAAGCAAATGCCGCTGACACCGAGCCATGCCGGCCTGATCAACGTGGGCTGGAAAAACAAGACCGAGCGGTGGTTGGCCGATGTGACCTTTGCCTACACCGGCAGTCAACGCCTGCCTTCGACGTCCGACAACCCTACCGGCTACCAAGCTGGCGAGCGCGCGCCTGCCTACCCACGTCTGAATGCGCAGGTGACCCGCAAATTCGGGAAGACTTTCGAGCTCTACCTGGGCGGGGAGAACCTGACCAATTACCGGCAAGAAAATCCCGTGATTGGCTCGCACGACCCATTTGGCCCGTATTTTGATGCTTCGATTGCCTGGGGTCCGCTGATGGGCGCCATGGGCTACATTGGTTTACGTTTTGATATTCAATGAGAATCCACTTCAGCATACGCCTTATGAAAAACAGCTTTTTATTGATCCTTTTCTTGCTCTCGGCCACGCTGGTTTTCGCGCAGAAGCCAGCAAAAACCGCCACATCCACGATCGCGACGAGCGCCAATTGCGGGGAATGCAAAACCAGAATCGAGGCTGCGCTCAACGGAACGAAAGGTGTGAAGTCAGCAGACCTCAACCTCGAGACGCATGCCGTCACGGTGACGTACAAGCCCAAAAAGATTGACCTCGCCGGAGTCCGGCAAGCGATTTCTATGACTGGCTACGATGCCGACGATGTCAAAGCCAATCAGGAAGCGCACGACAATCTCCCGCAATGTTGCCGCAAAGGCGGACACGATTAAGCGTTTGATCCTGTGCGATCCTCAGGATTTATTTTGTGTTCAAGGGGAGAGCAATGAGAAGCATTACCCTTGCGCCAAGCCTTGTGACCGCTCAGCAAGTGTTTTCAACACTTCGTCAAATGAAATTCATTTGAATAAGGGATTCTGTTTACATTCATCTATGAAACAGTTTTTCCTTTTTGTTCTCCTGTCGTTGGTGGGATTGTCCGTTTCGGCACAGATCAAACGCAGCAATTTTTGGCCCATCGGTTTGTATGTAGCCTTGGATTTTTCCAGCGGTTCGCCAACGGTGGTTTCAAGCTTGAACCAATGTACGGAAGCCGCAAGCTCCATCAGCGATACGCTTGGGAACCTTTTGTTTTATTCCGATGGCGTAAATGTTTTTAATTCCACGCACGCCATTATGCCCAACGGCGCCAATATCGGCGGTTGCGCGAGCAGTTCGCAGGGGGCTTTGATCGTTCCGATGCCGCAAAGTCCGAATCTATATTACTTGTTTCTGAATACCTGCTACGAGTACAGCTTCTCCCAAGGCGCGCGTTATGCGATCATTGACATGAGTCTGAACAGCGGCCTTGGGGATGTGGTGGCCCCATCGCAGTTGATCGCCAATGGCTATGCCGAAGAAATGGCGGCCACGTATCATTCCAATAATTGCGATGTATGGATCGTGTTTCATGAACGCACGACAGCAAACTATATGGCCTACCTCTTGACCGATACCGGGCTGACCACGCAGCCGGTTGTTTCCGCGGCGGGACCGAGCTATTTGCCGATTGACAATACCTATTCTCGGTCAATGTTGAAGTTCAATCGCGCTGGAACGATGGCTGCACAAACTGCACGGAGTGGTACAGGTCCTCAAGTCCATCATTTTGATCGAAGCACGGGTATTTTTACCCCATTTCTCTCCATGCCCAACAGGCCGCAGTTTGACGACCCCTATGCGGCCTGCTTTTCGCCCAACGATAGCTTGTTGTATGTTGAGATGCGTTATTATTCTCCCAACACGTGGAGTTATATCCTGCAGTATGATCTGACTTTTCCAACGGGGCAACAAGCGTCGGATTCTTCCATCGTGGTGGCGATTCGGCAGCAGTCGCCCGAGTTTGGGCAAATGCAATTAGGTCCCGATGGCAAGATTTATTTTGCGCAGTACAACCATAGCACACTGGGTGCCATTACCAATCCCAACGTAAAGGGAATGGGTTGCAGTCCGACGTTTGGGGCGGTGACGCTTACAGGCGGACAATCCATGTATGGGATGCCCAATTTCCCAAGTCAGTTTATTGGCGTCGGACCGAATGTAGGATGCACGCAGCCGGTGGCTGTTGAGGTGCCGGAATCACGCGAATTGTCAGTCTATCCGAATCCGACATCTGGTTGGGTGACATTCGATTTTGAAGCTTTGGAGGGTGTCGCGTACAGCCTTCAAGTTCTGGACATGATGGGCCGCACGGTCATGTTGAAAGCCCAAATTGCCGCCCCCTTCCGGATAGATCTCGGCGGTTTGGCAGGAGGGATTTATGCCTACATTTTGCGCGCAGACGATGTCGTGAAAGGAAAAGGGAAGTTGCGGATCGAATGAGTTGCGTTTTTGAAAATTGAAAAGTGGTTTTGCCGACTCCAAGGAGCCTTCAAAACCACTTTTATTTTACTGCCTTTGCCTTCTCGCAGGATCGCGATGGCGATGATTGTCCTTGCGGCGGAAGGCATAGTCTAGTTTCTGAAGCCAATCAGACGAGTGCCGCCTCGAGTGTAATCGCACAATTGAACAACTTGGAAATCGGGCAACCTTCCTTGGATTTCACCGCCAATTCCTGAAAGAGTTCTGCGCTGATGCCGGGCACTTTGCCCTTGAGCACGAGGTCAATGCTTTCGACGGCAAGGCCGCCTTCGGTCTTGAGTGTGAGCGTCGCTTTGCAATCCAATTCGTCGGCGGGGAAACCTGCGCCGGCAAGTTGAAAGCTCATGAACATCGTAAAACAACCCGCATGCGCAGCGGCGATCAGCTCCTCTGGATTGGTCGCGGAGGTGCCGTCAGGCTCCTGTGTACGGGATTTGAAGGTGTAGGGCATTTTGCTGAGCGCGCCACTTTGGGTGCTCAAATTTCCGCCGCCTTCGCGGCCGGTGCCATTCCAAATGGCAGTTGCATTTCTTTTCATAACGCTTTGATGTATTGAATCGGGAAGATAGTGGTTTCCCAAATCACAACACCCAAGCTCGTAAAAAGTTGAGCCTAAATCCTATTCCTTGATCAACTTTCCGCTCATCAGCGTCCCTTGGTTGGAACGCACTTCGAAGAAATACATCCCTGCGGAAAAGCCGCCCAAGTCTACCTCTGTATCGATCTGAGCCTGCGGGAGCGTGCGCAACAGCACACGTGCCCCTTGCACGTTGGTGATGGAAAATACCAATCCGGGGAAGCTTCCACCGTCTCCAAGAATGCGTAATTTATCCTTCACCCTGGTGGGTAATACTTGAATTGACGGGCCATCCAAGTTGTGAATGGCAATGGTCTCGGAATGGCTCTCTGTGCCGTTTTTGTCGATTTGACGCAAGCGGTAGTAGTTCACGATACCAGTGGCCGGCGACCGATCCATGTAATCATAGCTCACTTCCGTCTGCGAATTTCCGCGTCCGGGAACCTCGCCGATATCGATGAAATGGGTTCCATCGAGACTGCGTTCAACCATGAAACCAGCGTTTTCCAATTCGTGGCTCAGGGTCCATTGCAGATGATTGCCTTGGCCAGAAATGGATTCGCCAGTAAATGAAATGAACTGGACCGGTAGAATACAGTTGCCAGCCGTAAGCGCAATCATGGGACCGGTAACCGTTGCCGGGTTGAAGCACAATGCACCTGTCGAATAGGCCATTTTTGCGAGACCATCGTTAATTTCATTGATGCCAAGGGCTCTCGTATTTTGGCCATTCGCAAGTGCAAAATGCATTACCGTTTCTGCTTGAATGACGTGGCCCAGTCCGTGGGCATGACCCAATTCGTGAACGGCAACGGATTCGAAATCATATTCGGTAAATGCGGGCGCTGCAGGACCATATTCCCAGGGAAATCCAGCAGTTGGCGGATCAGGGAAAAATTGCACGTCGATCTCGTCAGTCCACCAAATGGTGTTGGCAAGGTTGCATCCGCCTGTTGCAGAGCCGTTGAAACGTGAAGTTGCCCGACCTAGCACCCCAATCGGCAATGTAGCGTCAAAGCAGACGACATTGACACCATCCAAGGCAGCAGTTGCGATCGCTGTGGTGCTCGACTTGTTGATGTTGAAATTGACGAAGGTTGCACAACGCCAAGTCGCAAGCGCCCTTTCAAACGACGCTACGGCAAGTGCATTTCCATTGTAGGCCGTGTTGTAAATGAACGTATAGCCTCCGGTTCCATTTTTGTTGACCAGGTAATACCGTTGTCGAGTGCTGCTGCCAAAGCCGCTAAATGTACTGTTGATGTCGAGGTGGGAGTAGGTGACAGTCAGGTTGGATCCTGAGGTCATGGCACCATTGACGTTGATGGGGCCCGTTCCTGCGCGGCGAGCGGTTTTGTTTTGAATCGAGGCGTCTGACCAGGCAACATTGTCTGATGCCACTCCTGAGGACGTAAATGTCGCTCCGCCATCATCCGCATTGGTGTAAAAAACGGTGCCCGCACCAGCTCCAAATCCGGAACCGGTAATCGTCACAAAGTCGCCGCTGACAATCGTTCCTGCACGGGTTGTGCCGGGCAAAAAGGATGTGATCGGCATTTGACGCTGTACAGAGGAAGCCCATTCGTAGAGGGGAAATGTGTCTCCTTCTCTGGCTGAAAAGGGTTGGCCTTGAGGCGTTTTTGCATTTTGCCCGGTAAAGTCAGCGATTTTGTCCAACAAATCTGCTTCATCTTGTGGTTTCTCGCTGAGTAAATCGTGGTAAAACCCTGATTGTTTGGTGAGTGCACCTTGGGAGCTTGCGTAGGGTTCCGCCTGAATGAGATCGGGTTGAGATTGCCGGATCACCTTGTTGTCAATTTCGTGGTTGTCGGCATTCAGAAACAGGACGTATTCATTGTAAGGGTCCAGTTCGAGTGAGGGATGCGTGATTTGACCCTTGTCACCGACAAATCCGCCAATCGAAATGATCCCCACGCGCTGCTTTGGTTGATAACCTTTGAGCCAACTTTGTACTTCAAAGATATTGAGGGTATAGATGTTTTGATGGGCTTGATCCCAATAGGATTCTTTGGAAACCAGCCTTCCCAAAACGATGTATGCCGACTCCACTGACCGCTGTTGAAGGGAAATGGGCCGCATCAAACACTGGGAATGGAGGGGTTGTTGTCCCCAAATGCCCAGCAAGAGCAAGAATGCAAAGATCGTTTTTGCGTAATGAAGCTTCATGGAAATTATCCTATTGACCGATGACAGCTTTCAAATTAGGAAAAAAATGAGAGAAATCAATGTCTTTCGGGGCATTGATTTTTGGGTTGCGCGCTTAGGACGATGAGATTTCTTGGAAGAGCTATTGATTTCCACCCAGATGGGGGAAGATGTCCATCGGCTCATGCACCTTCGCAGGATTTCCATGCCATACGGCAACTTTGCGCATGACCCTTGCCACTTGCTCGCCTGAAACGGGTTTGTATTTTTTGAAGAATCCCAAAGCGTTGAGGAATTTTATCAGCCGCAAACTGAGGGCCTCGCCGCTTCGCGGCTGATCACGCGGGCCTTGCAGCGGACCTGGACGCAAAATCTGCACGTTGGGGAAGCCCAATTTCTGGACATCGCGGTCAAGTTCTCCCTTCATTTTGAAATAGGCATTCCCGGCATGCGCATCTGCACCGACCGATGAGATCAGGACATAGCTCGGGACGCCGTTTGCGGCGGCGATTTTTGCAAATTGGAATTGGTAATCATAGTCGACGATACGTTGCGCGGCAACACTTCCGGCTTGTTTCCGTGTTGTCCCGAGGGCAGAAAACAGGACATCCCCTTTGACCAAATCCTTCCAAGAATCGGGCTCCGCAAAATCGATCACATGTTCCACCAACTTTGGATGTTGCTTTTCCGTGCTGCGGCGCACAAAAATCACAACGCTGCTGTAGGCAGGATCTTCGAGCAATTGGTCGAGCAGCGCGCCACCCACCAAACCTGTTGCGCCAATGATGATGGCAGTTTTTTCTTTCATGGTACGTGCTTTCCCGTCTAGAGCCTCTCTGAATGCCGACTTGGAATTCCTATCTTTGAATTCTGTCGGAAATGTACGCTATGCGCAGGTTCATATATCTATTGGGAGGCCTATTTTGTTTCAGCATTGTTGCATGCGAGGGACAAAAAGTACCTGAAACCACAAAGCCCATCGTAGCAGTGGCACCTGCGCCCACACCCAAAGCAGTCCGTGAGACTGGAAAGGTCATCGAATCCGAGCCGATCCAAGGCACAAACTCCAGCTATGCCGTCTACTTGCCCAAATCGTACCAAGCCGATCGACCGATGCCGGTGATCGTGTTTTTCGATTCCCATGCCCGTGGCAAGGATCCCCTAAAAATGTATGCGGCTTTGGCCGATGCCCAACCTTTCATTCTCGTCGGTTCCAATGTTTCGCGCAACGGGCAGCGCCCGGAGCAGTCGCTGCAGATCTATGACGAATTGATGCGCGACGTCAAGACCAAGTTTGCCATTGATCCGCAGCGAATTGCAGCCTGCGGCTTTTCAGGTGGCGCGCGGGTCGCTGCCATGTTGGCGCAAAATCGGCCCGAGGTCAAAAATGTCATTGCTTGCTCCGCCGGATTTCAGCCCCGGCAGGGCGAAACATTCGGGTACTATGCCATCATCGGAACCCATGACTTTAACTTCATGGAACTATGGCAATTGCAGAAGGTGCTGGATGATGGCAAGCAACCCCATGCCTTCGCAGAATGGTCGGGCGGACATGAATGGCCCGTTTCCGAGGAAATGGAGGCCGCGATGGATTTTGTGACCATGCGGGAAATGGACAAAGCCGACCCGCGTCTCGATTCGCTCATTCAGGAAAAAAAGCAACGCCTTTCCGCTGCGTACAGCCAATGCAAGGGCCAATGGCTCAAGCGCAAGCGCCTTTTGGAGCGGTATTTAACTGCAATGGAAGGTCTGGCGGACTTGTCGATCGAGAAAGCGCTCCACGACAGCATCGGCTATAGTCGCGCTGTTGGGAAGGAAATGGCCGAGCAGAGCGAAGCGCTGGACGAGGAGATGCCGATGCGCGACGAATATGTCCAGCAGATCACCACCAAAAGTGTCGAGGATTGGCGGAAGATGGCAGACAAGCTCAGAAAAGAATTTTTCCCGAGCGGTATCGCGCGTCTCAAGCATGACAGGAATATGCGTGTGCTCAACTTCTTGAGCCTGAATACCTATTTCCAAGTAGATGGTGCCATCAAACCCGGGAATCTCCAAAGTGCCGAGCATTTTCTGCAGATCTACGCCATTGTCGATCCCGAAAACGCCGAACATGCCTATCTGACGGGCGTCGTGCGCATGCGTCAAGGCCGGCCAAAAGAGGCAATTCAAGCTTTGCAAAATGCCCTTAAACTCAAATTCAAGGACGCAGCCCGATTGGAGACGGATCCTGAGTTTGCTTCCATTCGCAGCGAGGCGGATTTTGTGCAGCTGCTCGACGAAATTCGCAAGGCGGAATAGGCCACTAGAAACGCAAAAGGCCACCCTTTCCGGATGACCTTCTGCAAATTGTAGGTGACGAGTTCTATTGCAAAATCAATTTCTTCACCTGTCTTTTTTGATCCGTTCGGCATTCCACGAGGTAGATTCCTTTTGGAAGTGCATGCAGGTTCAAGGTTTCGAGGCGACTATCTGCAGGATTGATCACGGTTGTAAGGATCGACTTTCCACTGAGATCCAACACGGACACTGCCGTTTCATTGGACCATGAATCGTCGAGCAGCAGCTGTACTTGACCCAGCGCAGGATTGGGATAAAGCTTGAATCCGGCATCGGAATTCAAACGTGGGTCGACACCAACCAAGCCAAACGTGTTGAGCGTGCTATTGGTGATGATCGGGAGGTTGTAATCAAAGTAGATCGCTGCCTTGTTGCGGATTTGTGTTCCCAAACTCAAGTTCGGCTTCACTTTGATGCGGTACATCAACCAACCATGGCTCGCCGCCTCATTGATATGACTGTCGGGCAATTCGATGTTGTCGAATGTGAAGGCGAGATAACCCGGATTGTCGATGTCCCAAGTCATGGTATGGCTTGAACCCAAGACCTCCATCGAAAGTCCATCCAACGCTGGATCCAACGTGTCGCGGATCGCTACCGTGAACGCCGTATCAGTTCCGACATTTTGAAATTCAACGAAGTACGTCAAGATGCTGTCGGTGCCAGGCTGAAGCAATCCGTCGGGAGAGACCGATTTCCGGTTAGGGTCAAATGGCCCGTAGACAACGTTGTTGAATGTTGAGATATTGTTGAGCGGCGTCGCATCGGAATTGTTGGGGAAGATTTCAGCGACGTGGGTATAGGGCGTTTGAATCGGTGTATTCTGGGGAATGGTGAAATCGCAAAGGCGGTAGCCTGTTTCTCCAGGATTTATCTGGCCGAGATTGTAAGTAAGCGTACGTGTCCCCAGATTATAGGTGTTCTGATTGTATCCCCAATTTAATGTCATCAATGCATCGTGGGTAAACGTGAGGGTGCTGTTGAGGATGGTAGTGCCGATGTTGCGGTAGTAGATCCAGACAGTTTGGTGTTGGGTGGCACGGGCTGGATTCGCATAAATCCAGACCTCCAAATCGTTGATACTGGAAATCGGGCCGTTGAAGAAGTCGTTTCCCGGATAATTGGAGCCTGCAAGCACATTGCTCAGGTTGATCGTGCCTGTACCCGGGCAAACCACTTGAAAGTTATTGAGCATACTGCCTTGGGAAATCGCGTAGGTGCCTGGCAAAACAGTCTTGCTGTAGTCTCCGTTTGAGTTGCTCGTGGTCCAAGAGCTTCCGACTTGCACGATTTTACCTTCAAGCACATAATCAGCACCATCTGGAAAGCAATTGCTGTTCATGTCGGAAAGGAGATTTCCCGAGACGGTGGCAAAGCAACTTTGTGGCTGAATGCAATGATAGAAGGAATAGTCTTGGCAACCATTGCCGTCGGTGACGTGGACGTAGTAATACCCAGCTGACAAGCCGCTGATCGCATTGGTCGTGGCCCCGTTGCTCCAAAGGTAGGTATAGGGAGGCGTCCCGCCGGCGACGGTCACGGAGGCCGAACCGCCCGTATTGCTGCAATTGGCTTGGGTGCCGGTCATCGTCAAGGTCAATGGATCTGTTCGGTGAACTATTGCCCATACGACCTTGGGACATCCCAATGCATCGGTAACAGTCACCGCGTAAGACCCATAGGAAAGTCCCGCAATGGACGAGGTCGTTGCGCCGTTGCTCCAAAGATAGGTATAGGGAGCCATGCCACCGGAGACCATGAGGGAGGCCGTACCATTGGATTGCTGGCAAAACTCATTGGTAGTGGTCACGTTTGCAGTGATTCCGTTCGGTAACTGACTGATATAGAAGCTTTTTTCGTTGGAGCATCCTGCTGCGTCCGTCACCGTTACGTAGTGGCTTCCCACGCCCAATCCTGTCACCGAAGGGGTGAATTGAGGGGGGATGGTACTCCAAACATAGGTGTAAGGCGGGGTGCCATTCGCCACGTTGGTCACCGAAGCCGTTCCGTCGGTGCAGGTGGAATTGGTGAAGGTGGTGGTGAGCGTCAGCGGGGAGGTGTTCCAGATTTGGAAATAGAGCAATGAATCCGTCTGAGAGCTGATGAAGCATCCCGCGGCGTCTGTAATCGTTACAAAATAGATACCCGGGGAAAGGCCGGTGGCGGTCGCTGTATTTTGGCCATTGCTCCAGTTGTAGCTAAAAGGCGGAGTTCCGCCGGTAATCGCCACGGAGGCGGTTCCCACGCCCGCGCCGCATTGGTCGTGCGTCACCGAACGTGTGGCAGTGAATGCGCTCGGGATGATAAAAGAAGTGCTGCCATATCCCGAACCTGCGTCCGTAACCGAGACATAATACGGTGATCCAGGCATGCCCGTAATCGTATTGGAGGTGCTCCAAGGAATGCTTCCAACCAATGGCGAAGGGCTGTACCAAGCGTAGGAATACGGCGGCGTGCCGCCTGTGACCGTGGCCGTGGCGGTCCCGTTAAGGCTGCAGGAAGGAGTCGTGCTCATCGTCACATTGAGCAACTGACCATAAGTGCATGCAGCGGAGAAAAGAAACAAGAAGAGCAAAGGTGAGATTCGACGGACAAAGCTATTTTTTTTCATTTGATGGATACCTTTCCTCAAAGAACCTTAAAATGACGCTCCTATTCAAGACGATTTGTGAAATGAATTACGTATCCAAATGATTTGGGTATGGATTAAGTAATTGATTAGTAATGATGTATTATGATAAGTTGGCTTAATGGGGTTGCGTGTCCCCGAAACAAAATTGTTCAACTGCATGTGTCAATTCGCCGGCCGCCTCTTCTTGCACAAAATGCCCAGCTTCGGGCAAACGAATGACATCCTTGACATTCGACAACTTGTCCTCCCAAATTTTTAAATAATCCGGTCCGATGAAGCTGTCTTTCATTCCCCAGACGATGAGAAACGGTTTGGAAGCGATCCGATCCAATTGTTGCCATTGCCGGTCATACCAATCGCTGCTGCCAACCAGGTTTTCGGCCATTTTGAGTAGGCCAAACCGGCTGGATTTATTTGGAAAAACGTCCGTATAATGCCTGTGAATGGCTTTCGTGAGTTTTCGCTTGTCTGTGAATGCGCTTCTGAGCAACAATTTGGGGGACGCATTCATTCGCAAATACAAAAACCTGCCCAAAGCACTGCGGACGATCTTATCAACCTTCCGCGCCGCCGGATTGCTTGCCGTTTCCCAGAGAAATGTATTCAGGAGCACAACTTTTGAGATGCGTTCAGGCCTGCGAATGGCAAACGAAAGTCCGATCGGTCCGCCAAAATCGTGAACGACCAAGGTGATCTCCTTCAATTGCAGGGCTTCCACCAATTTTTCGAGATTCTGCGAATGCCATTCGGGGCTGTAGTCCGCTTGTTCAGGTTTGTCGCTCAATCCAAAGCCGATGTGGTCCATTGCCACGCACCGAAAATGCTTTGAAAGTGCCTGAATCTGTTTGCGGTACAGAAACGACCAAGTCGGCGTTCCATGTACAAACAGGATCGTAGGTCCGCTGCCTTCGTCGACATAGTGCATTCGATGCGGGCCGATTTGCAGGTATTTGCTTTCGAATGGGTATTCGGTGGAATCAAACCAATCGGAATTTTTTGATGTGTTGCTTTCCATGACAATCATTTTTTGAAGTGATGTCACAAAAGGTCCGGCACGGGGAAGCTGAATCTTGGTATAAACCAGCATTTTGAGATTTGATTCTGACGAATCGGTCAGAAATCCTAAATCTTCCGCGAATTCAGCAGCTTGCTGAAATTGGTCGGATCGATCCCGAGATAGGAGGCCAATTGCTTGTGCGGCACGAGGTTGATGAGATGCGCGCTGCGCTCCATGAAGGCCGTGAACCGTTCCTCCATCGAAAATGCCAGCAATTCATAATGCCGCTGCACCAATCCGCCAAGCACTTGGGCTGTGGCTTGTCGCAGCAACCGCTCGATGCTCAGTATGCCAAAGAAGTAGCTTCGAGGCGTTCCCAGGGAAGTTTGAGCATTTTTCCATCAGTGACTGCCTGCAGGAAATATTTGCTGGGTTGTTGCGTCAAAAATGACTCTGGAATGCCCGAAAACGACGGCGGATAGGTGAATGCGATCACAAATTCGCGGCCATCTTTGATGTAGTAACTGCGTTGCAAGCCTTCGACCATAAACAGCATGTCGCGTTGCACCTTCCCCGCTTGGGTGATTAATTCGTTGCGTTTGAAGTTCACTTCCTGCCATCCATTCAACAGCGCCTCCATCGCCTCCGCTTCCAACGGATGAATGGCTTGCAGCATGGTTTGGAGCATTTCCGTGGGCATCATTGCAATTGATAGACGTTGTCGTCGTTGAATCCATGGAGGGGGATGAGTTGGGTGGAAACCACCTCGCGCCGTTCCGGCATTTGTTTTTCGATACCCGTTTCCATGTCCACATGTTTGTAATTGGCAATACGTTGACCTGTCAGAAAATTGGTGCTCGTACCACCTGCGCCGTCCCCAACTGCATTTCCATAACTGAATGATTCTGTGCCAATTAGCCGCAAATCGCCATACTTGGCCTCCTTTCGAAACTTCAATTCGATTTCCCAACGCATAGATTGATAGTTGATATGCAGCACTTGGTTTTGGATGCTAAAAAATTCAGGATCCAGGTAGGTCAAGGGCTCTGGGCCGAAGTTACCCGAGCTTTCACCTCGAATGAATTTGCCATCGGGTGCCTGATAAGCAACCAAAACAAGCGACTTGGGCATTTCTTCCTCCAGATTTTGGACCAAAAACACCACATCTGGCAGCGAATCACCATTAAGGTCTCCTTCGGCAACGATTGGCCCGACTTCCGATTCGGCGAAGTCATATTCTTGGGGAACCATAGAGCCTAGGAGCTTCGGATAGTCCCTTTTAGGGGCAAAGGCTTCAGAAGCGACCTTTGAAACAGCATTTGAATCGGGATTGGATGGCAAGTCTCCTGTTTCCACAGTGTTTTGGGTGCCACACCCCATTAGAAAGAGGACAAGGAGGACATAGGAGCACGCCGCAAAACGCATCGGAATTCGAATTTGGAAATGAAAATGGATGGAAAATCAACAAACGAAGAGACAAAAAGAAAATATTTTCGTCAATTCAGGTGAAAATTTATTCTGTTTAATGTTTTTATGGAAAAAGTTAAACGATCTTTGTAGATGTTCAGAGTAACCTGTAGGAGGTTGCCTTCTTCTTCATAAGTATCTTTATTGTAGTCTTTTGAAGTCCGTTTGGCATCCGTGTCAAGCGGATCTTCTTTTTTGAGAGGAAGCGTATTGTTTTTGAAAATTCCCTATCTTTCCTCCCCTTATCGCTCAACAGCGTGTTTTTATGAAAAGCTTTTCAAAAGTTGGATTGTTGGTTTTGCTGCTTTTGTGCGGTTGGTCAACCGTTTCCGCCCAATGCGGGCCGAATACGCCTGTAAACGAGATCGGCATTCGGCTTGGGAGTTTGACCAATGCCAGCAACTTCGGTGGGAAGTACATTGCTGAGCAGTCCATGAATTTGGGCTTCCTGAACGGCTTGCATTACAAGCGTTACGGCACTTTTGGCGCTTTTCGTACCTCTTTGGGCCTTACCCGCTACGAATATGAAGACCGTCGCGGCTGCCCCAACTGCCTCCGTACTGTCGGCAAAGTCTCAGGAGTCACGCTTCGCGCAGGCTACGAATGGTACGCCATTCTCGGACCGATTGAGCCGTACGCCGGAATCGACGCCATGGCTGTCTTTGGGAAGTACAGCGGAGAAACTTATAGCACCAACGCCTCCAACTACCAAGAATTTACCGACAATCGCAGCCGGCGCGGTATGGGCCTCAGCCCCGTCCTCGGCTTGCGTTTCTATTTGAGCTATGCCATTTCGTTGAGTGCCGAAACCACTTTTGACATGATGTTTCTCGGCAAAAGCACCAATATCTCCCAAATTTCGCCTGAATCGAGCACCTACGCCCGCACAAACAATTATTTTGAGTCCGTTTTCCAGCCGCTCAACTGGGTGAGTCTGAACGTCATGTTCTAGATCAGAATTTACAGAATTCACAGAATTTCCAGAAGCAGCGGGACTTTTGAATCTGGCCGTTGTATAAACCCGCTGCTTGTTTGGCACTCGGGCAGGTAACGTGCACTTTTCCTAAAAGTTGCAGAAATAGCATTCCTCGCTTGGAATTCAATTCATGTTTGATTCCATCATTCGAGTCATTCTGCGCTAAACAAATGTGCAGTACAGGCGTCAGCACAAGCAAACAGTTCAAGAAGAAATCTCCCCTTGAACTGCTTCCTCGAACTCGAACTGAAACTTACTTGTGGATCGCTCTTCCCGCCGTCGCATCCATGGCTGCTTCCTTGATGCTTTCACTGAAGGTCGGGTGCGCATGCGAGAAGATCGCGATGTCTTCGGCGGAGGCCCTGAATTCCAGGCCCATGACGCCTTCCATGATCATATCCGCAGCCCTTGGGCCGATGATGTGCATGCCGAGCATTTCGTCGGTGGTTTTGTCGGCGAGGATTTTCACCAGTCCGTCGGTGTCCATGCTCGCACGGGCGCGACCGGATGCCTTGAAATAGAATGTGCCGGTCTTGTAGGCACGGCCTTCGGCCTTCAATTCCTCCTCGGTGTAGCCTACGCTTGCCACCTCAGGCCAAGTATAGACCACACCCGGGATGGCGCGGTAGTTGATATGCGGATGCTGCCCGGCCATGATTTCCGCCACGAATACGCCTTCTTCCGAAGCCTTGTGGGCGAGCATGGCGCCCTTGATCACGTCGCCGATGGCGTAGATGCCTTCGACATTGGTCATCAGGTGGCCATCGACTTCGACACGGCCACGGTCGTCGAGCTTGACGCCGGCTTTGTCGAGGCCCAAATTATCCGTGTACGGCTTGCGGCCGGTTGCAACCAAGACATAATCGCCTTTGAATTCGACGGTGGCGCCACTCGGATCGGTCGCCGTCACGCTTGCGCCTTTGGCAGTCGCCTTGGCACCGGTTACTTTATGGCTGAAGAAAAATTCGAAGCCGAGGTCTTTTTTGAGGACTTTGACGACTTCGCGGCCCATGGTGCCGTCCATGCCGCCGATGGCGTTGGCGGAGTATTCGATCACTTGCACCTTGGTGCCCAAACGCGCAAATACCGAACCCATTTCGAGTCCGATGACGCCTGCACCGATGATCACCATCGTCTTGGGCAATTTGTCGATGTTGAGACCTTCGGTGCTCGTGATGATGCGTTTTTTGTCGATCACCACACCCGGAATCGTCGCCGGCTTGGAACCTGTGGCGATGATGGTCTTCTGCGTGCCGATTTCGGTGACTTTGCCATCGCTGCCGGTGATGAGGATGGTGTTTTTGTCCTTGAAGCTGCCGTGGCCGTAGTAGGTGTCGATCTTGTTTTTGGTCATCAGGAAGCTCACGCCGTCGGTCGTGGCCTTGACCACTTCGTTTTTGCGGGCGACCATCTGCTTCATGTCGAGGCTGATGCCCGTGAGGCCGATGCCGTGCGCAGCGAACTTGTGCTGTGCGTCGTGAAAATGGTGGCTGCTGTCGAGCAATGCCTTGGAGGGAATGCATCCGACGTTGAGACAAGTGCCGCCCAAAGTGGGGTAGCGCTCGATGATGGCGGTTTTGAAACCCAATTGTGCGCAGCGCACAGCCGCAACATAGCCCCCGGGGCCCGAACCGATGACAGTGACGTCGTATTGCTTTTCAGCCATGATAGATGCTTTTAAAAGATAACCACTTTTGAGGCGCGAAAGTTATGCGGTTCGCGGTGGACTCGCAAATCGGATTTTGTTCGTAGGCAAGCTGCCTCAAAATTGGAATGCCGTTTGGCAGCCCGTCCCAAAACACTGGCCTGGGCTGACAAACAGCATTTCAACCCAAAAGCGTTCCAAACGCCTAACGTACAAAAAACCGATCCGGCCCCTCGAGCCCTGGCGCGTGTGCGAGCACATTCGCCTTCACGAGATGCACGAGCGTCCGTGACGCCGCCGCATTCGGAATCCCGGCCAATTCGGCGTAGTCTTTGACGGTAATGAAGGCATTCGAAGCCAGATAATGCATCAAAACCCGCTCCTTGTCGCCGTATTCCACCTTCATGTCGCGTTGCCGGCCGGAATAGCGGAGCAATTCGACGGTTTCCTTGCTGGCGCGCACGCTGTTGTCCGCGATGCGCACGAGCACGATTCCTTGCGGATCAAGCGGCTTTTCGAGGGCGTAATGGGGTTTGGTTTTGCTCTGCGGCACTTGGATTGCGACGACAGCGCGTTTGCGCGTAAGCGGAACCA